>JAQBVH010000036.1 GCA_027623615.1 Planctomycetota bacterium
GCTGGGGCCGCCTACGCCTCCTGCGGAGGCGGATGTGTTTCTGGCGCCACACCTGACGGTGCGGCAGCCCGGAGCTAATGGCGCCACACCTGACGGTGTGGCAGCCCGGAGCTCGCACCCGTGGCGCGAGCCCCCGGGCCGACCCGCGCAGTCGGGCATGCTCGCAGCAGCGACGCGAACCCCGCCGGCCTCTCATAACGAGGGGGCTCGACAGCTGCGCGTACTCGCGTCCTGCCGAACCCCCAGGTCTTCGATCTCGCTTCGGGACGCGGCGAAGCCGATTTGTCGATCAGCGCGGGATGCTGCGTCCACAGGGAGGAGTCCGTTCCGGTGCCCCATTCCGGGTTCGTTTCGACTTTTCCGCAATGGCCCCGGAATGTTCTCGGCGATCGGACTCTCGAGGGCAGGAACGATCGTCGACCGCACGGAGTCGAGCTGACGCATGTCCTCCTGAGGTGGGTTCCTGCCTCCCCCCATCTCGGTTGCGATGGCCAAGTGCTCCCTGCGCGGTCACCGAGCGCGCCGGGCCCTGAGCGAGCAGGGTTCGGCGCCTCGGACCCCCTCCGAGCGGCCCTGGCAGGGCCTGACTACTCGATCTTGGAGGCGATCGCCGCTGCGGTCGAGCCACCGCTCGCACGGCGACGGGGCCACAGGGCATCCACCGTCACGCGCCGTATGGCGGCTCCAAAGTCGTCGATGACCGTGTAGGCCAGGGGGACGACCCACAGGGTGAAGAAGGTCGAGGCCGCCAGGCCACCGGCGACGCAGACCGCGAGGGCGCCATAGTCGATGCCCTGCCGCGGCGCTTCGGCGAGCGCCATGGGCAACAGGCCGAAGATCGTGGTCAGCGCGGTCATCAGGATGGGCCGCACGCGGGCGGCGGCACCTTCGAGCACAGCCTCGCGTCGCTCGAGCTTGTCCTGCACCCGCAGCCTGTGGATCTTGTCGATCAGGACGATGCCGTTGTTGACCACGACGCCCACCAGGATGATGATCCCGATCCAGCCGACCGAGTCCATGACCGTGCCGGTCAGGTACAAGGTCCACATCGCGCCGAGCACGGCGAAGGGGATCGTCGTCAAGACCGAGAAGGGCAGGAGCACCGACTCGAACAGGATGCCCATCAACAGGAATACGAGCACGACCGACAGGGCCAGCGCCTGCTTCATCTCGGCCATCTCCGCCTCCTGGCGCGAGAGCACCGAGTCCTCGCGCCCGAGGGAGAAGCCGCGCGGCAGGTCGAGGCCTTCGAGGGCGGCGTAGCCGGCCTTGACCAGCTCGCCCTGTCGGTTGGGATCGCTGACCCGCGCCTGGATGTCGAAGGTCGTCTGTCCGTCCTTGCGATAGATACTCTGGCGGCCGGGTTGGAACTCGAGGCCCGCGAACGCGGACAGGGCGACCGGACCCGTCGGGGTGAAGACCTCGAGCTCGCGCAGGGTGTCGAGGCCGGCGACCTCCTCCTCGTCATACTCGATGAAGAAGGGGACCTCGCGTCCGTTCTCCTGGAAGCGCGGCAGGGCGGCGCCGCGCAGGGCCCAGGAGACGCTGCGCAGGGCGGACTGGCTGGTCACGCCGTAGGTGTGGGCGGTTTCCCTGTCGATGGTCAGGCGTACCTGCTCGGGGGACTCCTCGAGGGAGGTCGACACGTCGAGCAGGCCCGGTACCTCGGAGAGGATCTCGACCGCCTGCAGGCCGTACTTCTCGAGGGCGTCCGCCCGCGGCCCACGCAGGTGGAAGTGGACGTACTGGCGGCTGGCCACGTCGGCCGTCTGTTCGCGGCTGAAGTAGACGCGGTGGCCGGGAACCTTGGGCAGCTCGCTGCGCAGGCGATCGCGGATACGCTCGAGATCCTTGGGGTCCATGCGCTCTGCCCAACGCACCTCGATCTCGCCTCCGCCGGGGCCGAAGCGACTGACCACGTGCTCGAAGCCGAGCTCCTTGCGGTAGGTCTCCAGGCTCCGCTCGTAAACCTCGATCTCGTCCGCAGTCTGCTCGAGGGTGAAGTTGTTCTCCATGCGCACGCGCAGGGCCAACTCCGAGGTGTCCTCGTCCTGACCGAAGGCGGTCATCGTCATCTTGCCCATCGGCACCTGGATCGACATCAGCACCGCGACCGACAGGGCGGCGGCGGCGAGCCGGTGATCCAGGGTCCACTCCAGGAGCGAGCGATTGCCGTTCTGCACCCAGGCCAGGACCGAGGTGCCCTGGGGCGCGAAGTGCGCCGGGCGGCTCACGCGGCCCTGCATGCGCTTGCGCCAGTAGGGGGCGCCGAACGCGAGCAGCAAGGCAGCGACCAGCGCCAGTCCGAAGATGCTCTTGCCGGCCTTGGCCGCTGCCTCGACGTTCTCCTTGGGAATGCCGAAGCCGTCGAGCTCGGTGCCGATTGCGATCAGCTCCCGGGCGCCTTGGAATTGCAGACCGGTCAGGGCGAGCATCCCGATGGCCAGGGGCCAGCGCAACGGCGTGACCACGACCAGGATCCAGCGCAGGAGCGTCTCGGTGGCGCGCAGGCTCCCGTAGAGGAGGGCACGCAGGCCGCCGAGGATCAGGCCGATCAGGAGCACCGGGTAGCTCGAGAGCTTGCCGAGCAGCTTCGCGATGCCGCGGATCGCGACGGGGCGCTCACCGAGGATGCGGGCCGAGATGACCGGCAGGAAGACGAGCGCGACGAGCAAGCTGAAGAGGAGCGAGGCGCAGAGCGGGATGCCCAGCGCGGCCAGCATCGTGCGCATCGTCTGGTTGTCACCCATGAAGATGAGCGGGAGGAACACGACCACGCTGGTCAGGGTGGCCAGGGCGATCGCGAGGCCCACGTCGCGCACCCCGAGGATCGCGGCCTCACGACCGCGCTGACCCCGGCCTCCGAGCCGCGCGATGTTCTCGATCACGACGACCGAGTTGTCCACGAGCATCCCGATGCCCAGGGTCAACCCGGTCATCGTCAGCACGTTGAAGGTGCCGCCGCTGAAGTTCTCGTAGGCGATCGCGAGCAGGGCCGAGGTCGGGATCGACAGGGCCACGCACAGCGTCATGCGCACCCGACGCAGGAACATGAACAGGATCAGGACCGCCAGGCCGCCGCCCCAGACCGCGGTGGACTCGAGCTGGGAGATCGAGTTCTGGATGAACTCGGCCTGGTCGAAGAACACGGCCACGCCGACCTTGCCCTGGATCTTGGGGTCGGTCTCGAAGCTGTCGATGACCTCGTGCAGACCCGTGGAGACCTCGACCACGTTGGCCGTGGACTCCTTCTGGATCATCCCGTAGTAGGCGATCTTGCCGTCGATGCGCGTCAGGCGATCGCGCACGGTCTTGACGCGCTCGACCGAGGCCACGTCGCGGATGCGCAGCCCATTTCCGATCGGGTAGTCCTCGACGTCCTCGAGGGTCTCGAAGCGCATGTCCGAGCGCAGGAGGAAGCGTCGACCCCCGTCGGTGATCTCGCCCATCGGCTGGGCGAAGTTGTCCTTCGCCAGGCGCCCGATCAGCTCGCCGATGTTCAGGCGCGTCGCGCGCACCTTGTCCTCGTCGAGCAAGATGCGGATCGAGTCGTCCAGCATCCCCCAGACCTGGACCCGGCTGACGCCGTCCACGCCCTCGAGCTTGCGCTGGACGTTGTTCTCGACAAGGAAGTCGAGGTCGGGCGTGCGCTCCTCGATGAGCAGCGCGAAGAACATGATCGGCATCTGGCCGTCGTCGTTCGCCCAGATGGAGATGCGATCGACCGAGTCGGGCAGGTCAGGGCGCGCGCGCTCGATACGGTCGCGCACCTCCGCCTTGGCCAGGTCCATGTCGCCGGAGCCGTTGAACGCGACGCGCAGGCGCACGGAGCCCTCGCCCGAACGGGAGCTGAACTCCTTCAGGTCGGGCAGGGTGCGGAACTGCTCCTCGAGGGGCCGCGCGACCTTCTCCTCGTTCTCCGAGGCCGACGAGCCGGGGTGGGTGACGAAGACGGTGAGCTGCGTGCCCGTGATCCCGCTGGGCAGCATCTGCAAGGGGATGCGCACGTACGCGATCACCCCGATCACGATCAGGGTCAGGAACACGACCAGGAGGCCGACCGGTCGGTCGACCATCGTCGCGAACGCGCCGGACTTGACCGGAGTGGTGTCCGTTCTGGGGGAGTCGTCCGGGTTCATGCCGCACCTCCGAGTTCGGGGCCTGCGCCCCAGTTCACGCGCCGCTTGCGCTTGGCGGCCACCAAGCGGTAGATCACGGGGACGACGACCAGCGTGAGCAGCGTGGAGCTGGTCAGGCCCGCGATGACGGTGATCGCCATAGGCGCCCGCAGCTCCGCGCCCTCACCGGCGCCGAACTCGCCGATCCAGGGTAGCCCCATCAGCCAACCGGTGAGGGGGATGAGCCCCAGGACCGTCGTGCTGGTGGTCATCAGGATGGGACGCAGGCGGGCGCGGCCCGCCTCCATGATCGCCTCGTGCAGCTCCAGGCCAGCGTCCCGCTTCTGGTTGATCCGATCGACGAGCACGATGGCGTTGTTGACCACGATGCCCGCCAGCAGGATCAGGCCGATGAAGACGACCACGGAGAGGGGGATGTCGAGCGCTGCGAGGGCGAGCACGACTCCGACCCCGGCCAGGGGCACGCTGAACAGGATCACGAAGGGCTGCAGCAGCGACTCGAACTGGCTCGCCATGACCACGTAGACCAGGAAGATCGCGAGCAGCAACGCAGCCTGCATCGAGCGGGTGCCCTTCTCCATCTCGCGCTTCTGACCACCGAGCTCGACGAGCACGTCGGAGGGGGTGACCAGGTCCGCGAGGGCCGCCTCGATGCGCGCGGTCACGCCGCCGAGGTCGATGCCCGTGCTCGCGGCGGTGACGACCACCGCGCGGCCGTTGCCGATGCGCCGGATCTCGGCCGGCCCGCGAGCCTCGTCGATCCTCGCGATGGCAGACAGACGCACGGGCTTGGCGCCGGCGACGGTCGGGTTGACGACGAGCTCCTCGATGGCGGCGATGGTCGAGAGGACGCTCTCGTCCCCCTTGACCCGGATGTCGATGCGCTCCTCGCCCTCGACGAAGCGTGTGCCCACGTTGCCCTGGATGTGGTCGCGGATGAGATCCGAGACCTGGGCCATGTCGAGGCCGTACTTGAGGGTCTTGTCCCGGTCGAAGGTGATGCGCGCCTCGGGGTGACCGGCGCGCACGGAGGTGCGCACGTCGGTCAGGCCCTGGATGCGGGTCATGCGTTCACGCACCTGCTCGGCGACCGCACCGAGGACCTCGAGGTCGTGCCCGCGCACCTCAACCGCGATCGGCGCGTCGATCGTGAACGGGGTGGGGCGCTTGATGTCGACCGAGCGCACCTCGGGGTGGGCCTGCAGGATCCGGCGCACCTGGTTCGCGACGAGCTCCTCGGCATCGGCCGAGGAGTGCTCGGGCTCGAGCAGCACCGTGAGGCGCGCGGTGTGATCGCCCTCGATCTCGCGCGTCAGCGTGTCAGCCTCGACGCCGACCGTCAGCGCGGTCAGCGACACGCCCTCGAGCGCGCTCACCTCCCGGTCGAGCTCCTTGAACACGACGTCGGAGCTATCGATCGGCGTGCCGATCGCCAGGCCCACGTGGGCGGTGAACTCGCCCTGGTGGATCTCCGGCAAGAGCTCCATGCCCAGATCCTTGGCCGAGCCCCAGGCGAACCACGTCAGACCGCTGGTCGCCGCGAGCACGATCAAGGGATGGGCCAGAGCGGCCCGCAGCACGCGCGGATAGGTGGCGTCGAGGGCGCGCCACAGCCAGTCGAAGGCCGTGCGGATGGGCCACGTCACCCAGCCCAGCAGGGTGGCCACGAGCCCGAACAGGACCATGCCGATGCGCAGGCTGACGAACCAGGCCAGGCGCCCGACGTACACCACGGCGAAGTGCAGCACGTTGCCCGTCGCCTCGGGCGCAGTCCACTTGTAGCGCATGCGCGTGAGGTAGCGCGGCGTGTGGGTCAGGTCCGAGCCCTTGATCGGCTCGGTCTCGCCGGCCAGGAAGCTGCGCGAGGCGAGCATCGGAATGAACAGCACCGCGACCACGAGCGACACGAGCAGCGAGGACACGACCGTCACCGCCTGGTCCCCGAAGATCTGCCCGGCGATCCCGTGCACGAACACGATCGGCGCGAACACTGCCACCGTGGTCAGGGTCGAGGCGGTGATCGCGCCGGCGACCTCGCTCACGCCGCGCACCGCAGCGGTCGCCAGATCATCGCCCTCCTCGCGACAGCGCGTGATCGACTCGAGCACGACGATCGCATTGTCGACCAGCATCCCGATGCCGAGGGCCAGGCCGCCCAGCGACATGATGTTCAGGGACACCTCGACGATGTACATCGGCGCAAACGTGACGATCACCGAGATCGGGATCGCGACGCCGATGATCAGCGTGGTCGAGAGGCGGCGCAGGAAGAACCACATGACCGCGATCGCGAGCAGCGCGCCGACCAGGGCCGCGTCGCGCACGTCCTTGACCGCGGCGCCGATGAAGGTCGACTGGTCCGACAGGACTTCGATTCGCGCCGCGTCGCGCACGTTCCACGCGAGGAAGTTCAGCTTCTGGCGTTCCTCGAAGCTGATGTCCTTGGTCTTGCCCGAGGCGATCTTCTCCGCGGCGCGCTTCTGTTGCTCCGCATCGCCGAAGATGTGCTTGTGCACCGACTCCGCCACGTCGACGATGTTCGCGCCGGCCTCGCGGAAGATCGCGATCTCGATCGCCTCGGTGCCATCGAGGCGCGTGATCACCTCGCGCTCGGCGTGGGTGCGCGTGACCGTGGCCACGTCGCTGACGCGGATGGCGGTGTCCCCGCGGCTCTCGATGGCCAGGTTCTTGATCTCCTCGACCGTCTGGAACTCGCCGAGGGCACGCACGAGGTAGTCGGTCGACCCCTCACGGATCTGGCCGCCCGAGGCGTTCAGGTTCTCCTGGGCGAGGCGGTTCGCGACGGTGGCCGGGTCGAGGCGCTTCGCCGCCAACAGGTTCGGGTCGACCTTGACGAGGATCTCTTCCTGAAGACCGCCGCGCACCTGGACCGCGGCCACGCCCTCGAGCCCCTCGAGCTCGCGCTTGATCCGGTTCTCGGCCAGCCAGCGCAGTCGGATCGACTCCTCCTCGGACGCGAGCTTGCCCTCGGGCAACGACACGCCCATGCGCAGGATCGGATCGAGGTTCGGGTCGTAGCGCAGGATCAACGGCCGCTCCGCGGAGTCCGGCAGGCGCACGCCGTCCAGGCGATCGCGCACCTCCTGGACCGCGAAGGTCATGCGCGTGCCCCAGTCGAACTCGAGCACGACGTCGGAGAACCCGGCGCGGCTGATCGAGGTGGTGCGCACGAGGCCCGGCAGGGTCGAGAGCGACTCCTGGATGCGTACGGAGACGCGATCTTCCACGTCCTCGGGGGCGGCCCCGGGGAAGGCCGTGCGCACGGTCAGCGTCGGATAGCTGATCTCGGGCAGGAGGTCCATGGGCAGGCGCACGAGGGACACACCCCCGAAGACGGCCAAGGCCAGGATGAACATCGTGATCGCCACGGGGCGTGTGGCGACGAAGCTGAGGCGGGACATGTTGCGGCGCTCCTACTCGCCGCCGCCGGCGGGGGCTGAGGTGGTCGAGGGCGCAGCGCCATCGTCCGAGGCCTCCTCGGTCGACGTACCGCTGTCCTCCTCCTTCGCGATGCGCTCCGCCTGGACCTTCTCTCCGTCCTCGAGGTCACGGTTGCCGACCACGACCACCTCCGTGCCTGCCACGATGGGGAGCTCGTCGCCCGCGGCGATTCCGGGGAAGGTGATCTGCACCAGCTCGTCGTTGCTGAAGCCCTCGACCACTTCCACGCGCTTGGCGGTCGAGTCCTCGACCACGTAGATGTAGTAGCGGTCTCCCTCGCGGCGCAGGGCGCGCTTGGGGACCACCAGCGCGTTCGGTTCGCGCTCGGTGACGATCGAGAGACGCACGAGCATGCCCGGCATGAGGCGCGGGCGCGGGTCGTCCTTGGCCGGCTGCGCCAGGGAGATCGTCAGCTGGAACGAGCCGGACTCCTTGTCGACGGTGGGGGAGACGATCTCGATCGTGCCCTGGTACTGGTGGTCCGGATAGGCCTCGGGTACGGCGCGGATCTCGATCGACCGCACGGCGGCCGCCCTCGCGGACGGATCGTCCTGCGGGTCCTTGCGCATCGCGCCATGGAAGAACGGCAGCTCGCGTTGAGGGCGCGGCACGATGCAGCGCAAGTGCTCGTCGTCGGTCAGGACGAAGACGGGACTCGCCGAGGAGACCGTATCCCCCTCGCGCACCATGCGCTTGGCGACGACGCCCGGGAACGGGGCCGTGACGTTCGTGAAGGAGAGGGCCAGCTCCTGGCGCCGCAGGGCGTTCTCGGCCCGCTTGATCACGTTCCCCTGGTTGGCCAGATCCAGGTCGGCCCGGCCCTCGGCGATCTGGTTCGCCTTCCAGGTGCGCTCGTTCGTGTCCTGGGTCAGCTTGAGCTTATGCAGGTCGATCCTCGAGATGAGCCGCGCGCTCTGGTTGTCGTCGTAGGCCTTCTTGTTGACGTCGTACTCGTTCTTGGCCGCGACGAAGGCGAGCTCGGCGCTCAGGGACCGCTCCGTCGCCTCCGCCTTGGCCAGCTTCAGCCCTTCGAGCGCGTCCTGGGCCTCGGTCAACGCCAACTCCGCGTCGGCGACCTGCTCATCGGCCTCGCGATGGTCGAGCACGGCCAGGACCTGATCGGCATCGACCCGGTTCCGCTCTTCGACCTCGAGCTTGATGATCACTCCGCCGACCCGGGGGAAGATCTCGATCTGACGCTCCGACTCGATCGTGGTCGTCGTGGAGACCAGCCGCACCATCTCCTGGATGTGGGCGCGAGCAGTGCGCACGCGGGTCGCTTCCCGCTTGCGCAGCTCGTTGGAGAGGGGCTCCGACGCCTCGGCATCCCCCCCGGGTCGGCAGGCGGCGGTGAGGGCGACGAGGGTCGCAAGAAACAGAGGTCGGAGCATGGGGATGGATGGGGTGGGGCGGGCGCTACACTCCTACGCCATGCGCACGCCCGAAGAGGCCACTACGGAGATTCTGATGCACGCCGAGGCCCTGGGCGAGCGCGAGTCCGTGCCTCTGCTCGAGGCTGCCGGCAGGGTACTCGCCCGGGAGGTCGTCTCGGACGTGGACGCCCCTCCGTTCCGCAAATCCGCCATGGACGGCTTCGCCCTGCGCGCGGCCGAGCTGGGCGGAGGGAGCGCGGAGCTGGAGTCGCGGGCAGGGCATCCGTTCGAGGCTTCCGTGCCGCCCGGCGCCTGCGTGTCCATCTCGACCGGCGCCGAGGTCCCCGCGGGTTGCGACCAGGTGGTGATGGTCGAGAACAGCGAGCGCCGAGGAACCCGCGTGCACCTCACGGATGCCGCATTCGCGGGGCAAAACATCTGTAACCAAGGCGAGGACCTGCGCATCGGAGAGGTCGTGCAGCGTCCCGGCCGGCGACTCACTCCCACGGACGTCGCGGTCCTCGCCGCCGTGGGCTGCGAGCCGGTCCCGGTCTACCGTCGCCCGATCGTGACGCTGTTGACCACGGGTGACGAGCTCGTGCCGCCCACCGAGAAGCCGAGCCGGGGTCAGATCCGCGAGGGCAATACCCTGCATCTGGCCGCCCTGGCCAAGCGAGCTGGGGCAGTCGTGCGGTACACCGGGCTCGTGCCCGACGACGCGGACGAGCTCGCGGCGCGCTTCGAGGAGGCCCTGTCCGCCTCCGACGTGGTCGTCACGACCGGGGGCGTGTCGATGGGGGAGTACGACCTGGTCGCCGGCGCGTTCCAGCGCTGCGGCGTCGAGGAGGTCTTCCACAAGATCTCGATCAAGCCTGGCAAGCCCCTCTGGTTCGGCAAGCGCGGCAAGACCCTCGTGTTCGGCCTGCCTGGCAACCCGGTCTCGTGCCTGCTCGGCCAGGAGGTGTTCGTCCGTCCCGCCCTGCGCAAGCTCGAGGGCGAGCACGAGTCGGCCTGGATCGAGCCCCTCGGCCGCGGACGCTGGAACGGCAAGCCGCCCCGCCCGATCCCGCGCCAGAACAATGTCCCGGTGACCGTCGCGATCGGCGCGGACGGGGTCGACGAGCTCTCGCCGATTCCCTGGAGCGGCTCCGCCGACATCGTCGGCCTCGCGACGGCGACCGCCATGGCGATCATCCCCGCCGGCGAGAGCGCAGGGCCCGGGCAGCTGCTCGACTACCGTGACCTCACCCGCTGATCCCGTGAGGTCCTCCGCCGCCGAGCCCCTCGAGCCGGTCTCGTTCTCCCACCGCTTCCTTTGGGCGACCGTGGCCTGGCTGCTCATCGCCGCGAGCCAGCCGGGCCTTGGCCGCTCGCAGGGCTTCGGCCACACGGGCATGGTCGCCCTAGCTCCCTGGGCCCTGGTCTGCTGCCGGCCGGGACGCAAGGCGTTCCTGGCCGAGTGGCTCGCGGCCTCGGTCGGGCTCTTCTGCCTGATGCTCTGGATGCGGCACCTGTTCATCTGGCTCGTGCCCTACCTGGCCCTGGTGCCGGCCCTCTACTATGGGTTGGGCGGCTGGGCCCTGCGCCGCTTCGCCGCGCGCTGGCCCCTCGCGCTCGCGGCGCCAGCGGCCTGGATGCTCGCGGAGCTGGCGCGCTGGTACATGCCCCCGCCGTCGTCGTTCGGATGGTGGCGACTCGGGACCTTCCAGCACGACACCGAGTGGGTGAGCGGCTCGAGTCGGGTCTGGGGTGTGTGGGGTCTCACCTGGGTCTCGGCGGCCCTTGGTGGTTGGGTCGCGGACCTCTGGCGCACACGAGGGCTGGGACCGGAGGAGGCGCCGCGCCATCCGATGCGGACGGTTCACCTGCTCGGACTCGGCCCCCTGGTGCTCGCGATCGCGTTGACGATCCTCGTGCCCGCACCCGCGACGACCGCCGGGCCGAGGGTGCTGCTCATCCAGCCCGGCATCGAGCAGAAGCTGAAGGCGGGGGGCCAGAGCGCCCTCCAGGTCTACCTCGACATGCTGCGCGGCACGGCCGAGGGGCTGGCCGGGTCCGAGGGACCGGTGGACCTGGTGTGTTGGGGGGAGACCATGTTCCCCTACAACCTGATCCAGCCCGACGCGGTCCAGGCCTTCCGCGAGCGCGGCGCCAACCTGCCCGAGGTGACCGGCCGTTCCTATGACGAGGAGCGGATCGCGAACCATCAGCAAGCGGTGCGCGAGCTGATCGTGGCGGCGATGTTCGGACCGCCTGCTCGCACGGGCGCGATTGCCGCGAACCTCGCGCGACTGCCGGACCTCCCCTCCGAGGTCCTGGGGGAGGGGGGGCTGCTCGGAGACGCCGCGTTCGTGACCGGGATCAAGGAGCTGGTGCCCCATGGGGACGGGCTGATGCACCGCAACGCCCTGGCCCTCTGGCAGGACGGCAAGCTGCTCGGAACGGCAGGGAAGGTCCACCTCGTCCC
>JAQBVH010000037.1 GCA_027623615.1 Planctomycetota bacterium
TACCCGGAGGTGAGCGAGTGAACCTCACGCCCGATTCCCTCGCAGCGCTCGCCGCCGAGCACGGGACGCCGCTGTACGTCTACGACCTGGACCAGGTGTCGACCCAGCTCGCGTCCCTGTCCGCGTTCGACGTCGTGCGCTACGCGCAGAAGGCCAACGGCTGCCGGCCGCTGCTCGAGCGGCTGGCGCGCGAGGGCGCGCGCGTCGACGCAGTCTCCGCGATCGAGGTCGAGCGCGCATTGCGTGCGGGATTCGCGCCGGAGCGGGTCAGCTACACCTCGGACGTCTTCACCCGTGACGCCCTCGACGTGGTGGCCGAGCACGGCATCGCGACGAACCTCGGCTCGATGGACATGATCGAGCAGCTCGCGGCGCGCTGCCCCGGGGCCTCGGTCACCCTGCGCTTGAACCCGGGCTTCGGGAGTGGTCACCACCGGCGCGTCACCACCGGCGGCGCGACGAGCAAGCACGGCAACTGGCACACGCAGCTGCCCCAGGCCGTCGCGCGGCTCGCGGCAGCGGGCCTGCGCCTGTCCGGCCTGCACGTCCACGTGGGCTCGGGCGCGGACCTCGCGGGGCTCGCGCGGACCATCGAGTCGGTGGAGGCGGCCCTCGCCGCTTGCCCGGACACGGTGACAAGCGTCTCGACCGGCGGCGGCCTCCCCATCCCCTACCGCGAGGGCGAGGCGCCCTTCGACCTGGCCGCGTTCAGCGAGCTGTGGCTGGCGGCGCGCGAGCGCTGGCAGGCGCGCCTCGGTCGCGCGCTGACCCTCGAGGTCGAGCCCGGCCGCTACCTCGTCGCCCAGTGCGGCGTCCTCGTGACCGAGGTGCGCGCGCGCAAGGAGACGGAGGGCTACCGCTACCTGCTGGTCGACGCGGGCTTCGCGACGTTCCTGCGTCCGACGCTGTACGGGGCATACCACCGCATCACGGCGCTCGGCGAGCACGACGGGCCGACACGCCCGTACGTCGTGGCCGGGCCGCTCTGCGAGTCGGCGGACGTCCTGACCCAGGGTCCCGACATGGCCCTCGACCCGCGCGAGCTCCCCGACCTCCCGGTCGGCGCGCTGCTGTGCGTGCACGACGCAGGCGCCTACGGGATGGTCATGGCCTCGAACTACAACTCGATGCCCCTGCCGGCCGAGGTCGTGGTCGAAGGCGGCGTCGCGCGGCTCGCCCGGCGCCGGCAGTCGGCGGACGAGCTCTTCCGCGAGGAGACCTGACCGCAGGTGGGTCGCCGGCGCGTCGCAGCAGCTACCGACCCGCGCGACGGAAGCCGCCGAGCCCGCCCATGTAGGCCGGGCCGAGGCCCGCGAGCCGCTCACGCGCCGCCTCGTCCGGGTCGCCGAAGACCCGGAACGAGCGGATGTCGACGGTCGCGAGGAAGCGCTCCGCGAAGGGGGCGAAGCCGTCGCCATGCAGGAGGTACGCCGCGGTGTCCTCGAAGCGCTCGAGGATCTGCACGGTCGTCTCGTCGTCCGAGATGTACCACTCGTACATGAGCGTTCCCGGCTCGCCGCGGGTCGAGGCGACCAGCTCCTCCATGACGGTCTTGAACGTCTCGAGCTGTCCGTCCTTGACCTCGAGGGTCAGGAGGTACGTCACCGGCCGTGTCGAGGTGTCGGTGACGTCGTGGGTCCCGCCCGTGCTCGCGCAGGAGCCGAGGAGGGGGAGGGCGATGGTGATCAGGGCGAGGACGATGCGCTGCATTGGAATGTCATAACAGGTCGGGAGGGGGCCGTCACGCTGCGGGGTGCTCCAGCGGACAGCGCCGCGGCTCCGCATGGCGCTGCGCTCGCTCACCTCGCGAGCGCCTCCTCCCAGCTCCGCGCTCCGATCACCTCGAGCGCGGGCGCGAGGAGCGCCTCGCCAGCCTCCCCGTCGCAGCCCCTCATCCACTGCCACATCAAGCGCCTGCGCGCGGGCGTCGCGACCGAGTCGGGTGTGCGCGTCCACAGCCCCAGGCGCAGCCCGCCCTCGTGGGCGTGGTCCACGTGCCGATGAAGGATGAGGGCGTCCACGGTGGGCAGCGTCGCGGCCTTGCGCCAGGCGTAGGCGTAGGCTGCTGCCTGCAGGCGCTCACCCGCATCGCCCTCACCGGCGTGAAAGCCCTGCTCGGAGAGGATCACCCTGCGCGGCGCGCCCTCGAAGCGCAGCGCGTCGGTCGCCAGGAACTGCTCGAGCACCTCGAGGTTGCGGAAGGTGATGCGCGGCGTGTCCAGGTGACGCCGCGCGCTGTCGTCCTGCCACGTGCGCGGGTCGAACAGGTCCTCCGGGTAGGGATGGAAGGCGACGTGCCAGGGGAAGTCGCCGTGCGCCCGTGCGCGGGCCGCGAAGAGCGTGAGCAGGTCCTTGCCGGGCAGTGCCTGGCGTGCGCTGCCCGCCGGATAGCGCACGCCGAAGTGGTGCTCGAGGGAGACGTACACGCGCGCGTTCGCGACCTCCGCGCGCACGGCGGCGTCCACGATCCGAACCGCCGACTCGTAGGCGTTCACCACCTCGTCCGGAGGCGCCGGGCCGAGGTTGTACCACCAGTGATGGGAGTT
This sequence comes from Planctomycetota bacterium, assembly GCA_027623615.1. GTDB lineage: Bacteria > Planctomycetota > UBA1135 > UBA1135 > JALWOP01. The sequence goes on from JAQBVH010000037.1 coordinate 2,547, forward strand.
CACCTCGTTGCCGACGATCCAGCCCCAGGCCGTTCCGTACGGGCTCCCGGGGCGGTAGCGGCGTGCCAGGGTGGACACGCTCGACGCCAGCACATCGCGGCCGACGTCGGTCGTCGTCTCGAAGGCGCCGAGCTGGTTGGGAGCGTCCGCGGCGCAGTCCGGGTGCACGCTCAGCGCGTCCCGCGCCGCGTCGCCGGTCCTGCGCGCGAGTAGGATGAAGTTCACGACGACGCCAGCGTCCGAGAGGGGCTTGACCTGCCCGTCGAGGTGCGAGAGCGCCGCGCCCCGCAGGCCGCGCCCGCCGCCGATCGCGACGTCCCCGGGACCCGGGTCGAGGGTCAACAGGTCGCCGAGCTGCACGTTGATGGCTGCGTGGCGGATGCCCAGCTCGAGAGCGTCCTCGACCATCTGCACCTGCAGTCCCTTCTTCGAGCCGGGGCTCGGGTAGGCAGCGTCCTCGGCGAGCGCGGGGAGGGCGAGGACGAGCGCCGCGAGGAGCCTCACGCCCGCCGCTCCCGACCTCGATCCACGAGGAACGCGACCAGAAGCGTCGTCACGCAGCCGATCGGCGCGAACCACGGCCAGGGCAGGGCCCCCGTATCCCAGATCCTCCAGACCACCACCACCGAGATGGGCGCGCCGATCATCAGGCCGCGCGTGCGGCGGCGGATCGGAAGGAAGGCCAGCAAGAAGGCCGCCAGGAGCGAGCCTTGGGTGAAGCCCGCGAGCTTGAGGGAGAGCTTGAGGACGTTGCCCTTCTCCTCCTCGTGGAGCGCGTTCACGCCGATCGCTCCCGCCGCCAGCACGCCGCCCCACAGGACGATCAGGAGGCGCGAACGGCGCAGCACCTTGTCCTCGTCCGCGTCCCAACCGAACACGCCCAGGGTGGTCTGCGAGAGCGCCGCCAGGATCGAGTCGAGGCTCGAGATCGCCGCCGCGAACACGCCGGCGATGATCAGGCCCTTCAAGCCCGGCGCGACGACCTGATCGATGAAGACCGGGAAGGTCCTGTCCTGGAGCTCGGTCACGCGGCCCAGGCTCGGGTTGGCCTCGAAGTAGCCGTACAGCGCCACCCCGACGAACGCCGCGGCGATCACGACCACGCCGACCACCGCCGAACCGAGGATCGCCCGCCGCGCGTCACGCTCGTCCTTGCAGCAGAACAGGCGCTGGGTCATCAACTGATCACAGCCGTAGGCCCCGAGTTGCCCCCAGCTGAGCAGCGCGATCGCGGTCCAGAGCGTGTACGGCTCGGCGAGCCTGGTCGAGGTGCTGAGCCACTGCGTGCGACCCGCCCTGGAGCCCGCCTCGAAGGCCGCGCCCAGACCGCCCTCCAGGTTCACGTGCACCGTCGCGAGGGCGACGATGATCCCGACCAGGAAGAGCAGGAACAGGATCGCGTCGGTCCACACGACCTTGGCGATGCCCCCCATCCAGGTCCAGACGACCGCGATCAGGGTGAAGAACAGCACCGCCGTGGTCAGGGGCGCGAGCCCCGTGTGCGCCGCGATCCAACCGAGCTCGTCCGCGAGGAGCACCTCGAGCACGATCGCTGTCATGTAGACCCGCGCGCTCTGGCCGAGGATGCCGCCCAGCGTGAACAGCCCGGTCGTCGTGCGCCGTGCGCCCTCGCCCAGCTCGTGGCCGACGAAGTCGTAGGGGCTGTAAATCTCGCGCCGGTAGTAGGCCGGCACCAGCCAGTAGCCCACCAGCGCCCGGGTGATCAGCGAGCCGATCAACACGACCTGCAGGTAGGTCATGTTCGTCTGAGCGACCTCGCCCGGCAGGCTGATGTAGGTCACCGCCGAGATCTCCGTCGCCGCGATCGAGGCCGCCACCGCATACCAGGGCAGCCTGCGGCCGCCGAGGAAGAAGTCGCGCAGCGAGGACTGCCGCCCCGCGAGCCGGTGCCCGAGCCAGGTCGTGCCGACCAGGATCAGGGCCACGATGCCCCAGTCGAAGGCGCTGAAGCCGCCGGCCGCCAGGCAGACCGTCACCGCTCGATCAGCTCCAGCGCGTCGGCGGCGACGCCGATCGCCGGTGCCGCGCGCAGGGTCGAGGGGACGAGGAAGCCGGAGCGCATGGCCCGATTGCGCCGACTGGCCAGGGCGTTTTCCAGGGCGGAGTGCGTGAACTCCGCCAGCCCCAGGTCGGCGAGCAGCTCGCCGCCGCGCGCGCCGACCACGACGCGCTCGCAGGCCAGCCCCGCCTGCTCGAGCCGCTCGAGCCGCACGCGGAGGAAGGCGCCGAGGTCCTCTGCCCAGCGGGTCAGCCGCTCTGCGGCGCCCGGGTGCCCCGCGCGCACGAGCGCGCCGATCGGCCTGGTCGAGTCGAGGTCACGCTGCAGGCCGACCATCCCGAGGCGGTCCTCCGCGCCGGTCAGCCAGGGCGCGGGCAGCACGTCACGCAGCGAGCGGATCGGCACGAAGCCGCCCTCGACCTTGAGCCCCTCGGCCACGCCGCTCCCGAGGTTGACCAGGTACCCCGAGGGCACGCCGCCGAGCTTGCCCTCGGCCGCCCACTCCTCACCCCACGCTGCGGCATCCCCGTCGTCGGAGACGCGCTCGATGGGCGAGGCCAGCGGGAGGTTGCGGCCGCGCAGCTGGCGGTTCAGGTCGTCGACGAAGTGCGGCAGTCGCGGGCCGCGGCGGAAGATGGCCACGCCGCGCCCATCCGCAGTCTTCACGCCGGGCATGCACACGCCGAGGCGCAGGTCCGCGTCGCGCAGCCCGATCACGCCCTCGGCGACCAGGTTCGCGACGGTGTGGATCCAGGCGTCCGCCTCCTCGCGCTCCATGCGCTCGAGCTGCGGGTCGTCCTGCTCGGCCACCTGCTGGTCCAGGGGCGCGGGCTGAAATCCACTGAGGCGCGTCCAGTCGTGCTCGACCTGGCGGGCGCCGAGGCGCAGTCGCCCCGTGGCGAGCTGATCGACGACGAACAGACGTACGCCGCTGGCGCCGCCGTCGATGCCGATCAGGACCGTCAACTCACTCCGGCGGGAGCAGGTCGCCCAGCCCGTTGGCCGCGGCGGCGTCGAGCCAGAACTCGAGGTCGTCGTGACCGCGCAGGAAGGTGCCGGGCACGTCCGAACCGATCGGCTCGCCGAGCACCCGCCGCAGGATCGGCGACTTGTGGGCGCCGAAGGCGAGAACGCGCAGGCGCCGCGCCGCCAGGATGGTGGCCACGCCCATGGTGACCGCCGCGCGCGGAGTGTGCGCGAAGCCTCCGAAGCTGGCCGCGGCGTCCTCGCGGGTGACGATGTCGAGGTTCACCTGGCGCGTCCGCGTGCTGAGGCTCGCGCCAGGCTCGTTGAACGCGATGTGGCCGTTGCGGCCCAGGCCCAAGAGCTGCAGGTCGAGGCCACCCGCCTCCTTGATCGCCTCCTCCCAGCGTGCGCAGGCAGCGTCCATGTCGGCACGGAACGCCTCCGGGTCCATCAGGTACGCCCGCCCAGGTGCCACGTTCACGTGACGCAGCAGGTGCTCGGTGATGTACGAGTGGAAGGACTGCGGCGCGCGCAGATCGACGCCCACGTATTCATCCAGGTTGAAGGTCGTGACCCGGGACAGGTCGAGTCCGCCCGCCTGATGCCGACGCACGAGCTCGGCGTAGACGCCCACCATCGTGCCACCCGTCGCCAGACCGAGGACGGCGTGGGGCTTGCGCGCCACGAGCTCGCAGATCTCGTTGGCGACGGCGCGCTCGGCGGAGGCGCGGTCAGGGACGACGTGGGCTCGGAAGATGGGACGAGTCGTGTCGGGCAGGTCCGGCAGGGACATGGTCACATTGTAGTCGCTCGGAACCGGCGGCGTTGGGTTCTCGAAGCGAGGCGCGGGCTCAGCGACCGTCCGCCTTGAAGCCCGCGTCCACGGTCTTGCTCATCTTGACATGCCGATCGAGCCACTCGATCGTCTCGGCCTGAACGTGCAGCACCGATTCCCGCGCGCGGTACCCGTGGCTCTCGGCCGGCAGCATCACGAGCCGCGCCGTGCCGCCGTGCCCGTGGATCGCGTGGAAGAGGCGCTGGGACTGGACGGGGAAGGTGCCCGAGTTGTTGTCGGCCTCCCCGTGCACGATCAGGATCGGCTCATTGATCTTGTCCGCGTGCATGAAGGGCGACACCGCGAAGTACGTGTCCGGCGCCTCCCAGAACGTCCGCCGCTCGGCCTGGAACCCGAAGGGGGTCAGCGTGCGGTTGTAGGCGCCGCTGCGCGCGACCCCGGCCAGGAACAGGTCGGAGTGGGCCAGCAGGTTGGCAGTCATGAAGGCGCCGTAGCTGTGCCCGCCGACCGCGGTGAGCTCCCGGTCGGCCACCCCGGCGTCGACCGCGAAGTCGATCGCTGCCTGGGCCGCCGCGACGAGCTGCTCGCGGAAGGTGTCGTTCATGGTCTCCGCGTCCCCCACGATCGGCATCGTGGCGCCGTCGAGGACCGCCCAACCCTGGGTCGCGAGCACGAGGTGGCTCGTCCCGTCGATGCGCGTGAAGCGGTGCGGGCTTCCGGACACCTGGGCCGCGGTCTTGCGATCGTTGTACTCCCGCGGATAGGCCCAGACGAACAGGGGCAAGCGCGTCCCGGGCTCGTAGTCCGCCGGCAGGTAGAGGGTCGCGGACAGGGGCAGCCCGTCCGCGCGCTCGTAGGTCACCAGCCGCTTCTGGAGGCCGCGGATCTGGGGCGTCGGGTCGGGGAAATCGGTCAGGGCGACGAAGTCCTCGTCGTCGGCTCCGAGGACACGCCGGCGCAGGTTGGGCGGGCTGGTCTGGGTCTCGTGGCGGGTGACGAACGAGAGCGTGTCGCCCTCGAGGACCTGGGACACGCTCTCGTAGCGCCCCTCGGGGCAGCGCCACAGCTCGACCGTCTCACGCCCGTCGAGGGACTGACCCGTCAGGAAGGGCAGGTCACCCTCGGGCGTCGAGCCGCGCCCGGCGCGCAGGAACATGCCGTTCTCGACGCGCACCAAGGCATGGGGTCCGTCGGTGGTCAGCAGCCGTCCTGGATCGCCGTAGCCGTCGCGCACGCTGCGGTCCTCGAGCACGGCCGGCATGCCGCCGCCCTCGAGATCGTGCAGGAGGGTGCGCGTCCAACGCGCGTCCCGGTCGTACTCGCTCGTGATCAAGAGGTTCGGCGCCGCCAGGAACTCCACGCCGGTGGCGCGCTGCTGCACGCGCACGAGCTCGCGGGCCTCCGTCAGGTTCTCGGCCGGCAGGGCCTTGGCCATCCAGCGGTCCCGGTGCGGCACCTGCGCCTTCGGGTCCCCGCCATCCAGGGCCTCGACCCAGACCAGACTGGAGGGCGCGCTCGCCATCCAGTGCCAGCTACGCGGACCGGTCTCGACGCCATCGATCGGGACCTCCTCGACCAGGCTGCGCTGGAGCAGGAGCGTCGCCTCGCCGCCGGCGAAGGGGCGCGAACGCACCTCGTGCGTGAAGCGCGAAACAGGCATCAGGAAGGAGTACGGCCGGCGCAGCACCGTCTCGAGGATCCACTTGCCGTCCGGAGAGACGCTCGCGGCAGCGAAGCGGTCCGTGGCGATCGCGCGGGGCTCCCCATCGAAGGACACCACGCACAGCTCCGCGGTCACGTGATGATCGAACAGGTCCGCGTCGTGCTCGGTGCGGAGCAGGTCCTGGTAGGTGCGCAGGGGCGCGTCGGCGCCCGAGGACTCCTGGGTGTTCGGTCCCAGGGGGACGGTCGGCGCCGTGGGCGGCTTGCCCAGGTCAGCCGGAACGCGTGCACACAGCAGGCTCTTGCCGTCGGCCAGCCAGCGCGGCCTGACGAGCACCGTGTGCAGGCGCGGGACGAGGCGCGCGAGCTTCCCGCCGCCCGTGATCGAACCGCCCCACAGCTCCGAGCCGGCCGCGGTCACCAGCTGGACCGTGAAGTGATCGTCGTCGTGGGACCAGTCGACGTCGACGACCCGCGCGTCCTTGGGCAGCGCGAGCTGGGTGGCCTCGCCCTCGACCGTCCGGAGCGCGACCGCCACGGCGAACGAGGTCGTGAAGCCAGCGTTCGTGGCCGGGTCGATGCGCATGCCCGCCAGGCGCAGCATCGGCCGACTGACGTCCGCGATCGAGGGCATCGCCTCGGACTGCACGACGAGGGCGTGGGTGCCCGTCCCGTTCAGCTGGACCGAGGGCGCCGGGCGCGCGGTGAGCAGGGCCGTGACGTCGTCGGGGGGCAGCCGGTACCCCTCCTGGGCGTGGGTCATCGAGGCTGGCAGCAGGAGGAGACCGACGAAGAGGGCGCGCATGGCTCCATCCTAACGAGGAGCGGCCCGACGACCGCAGGCTGGACGGAACTCGAACCGCGGATCAGCCCTCGAACCGCGCCCGCAACGCGCGGATCCGGTCCGGGTCGGTGGCGCGCAGGTCGTACTCGCCCGGCAGCGCCGCAGCGCCGAGCGCGACCTCGCGACGATGCAGCATCCCACTCTCGACCGTGCAGCCCGCCGACAGGTGCAGCTCAACCACCCGGGTCGTGTCGACCAGGGCCCGGGCGTTGTGTTCGGTCACGCCCCCGCCGGGCAGGATCGTGATTCGCCCGGCTGCGCGGGCGTTCAGGTGGGCCAGGCGGTCGAGGCCCTGGACGACGTCCGGCTCCCCGCCGGAGGTCAGGATGCGCTGCACGCCCAGCTCGACCAGGGCCTCCAGGGCCTCGTCCTGATCGCGCACCAGGTCGAAGGCGCGGTGGAAGCACACCTGCATGCCCCCCGCCCGTCCGATCAGGTCTGAGGTCTGGGGGCGATCGATCGTGCCCTGGGGCGTGAGCACGCCCAGGGCCACCCCGGACGCCCCCGCCCGGCGGGCCGCGTCGACGTCAGCGGCCAGCGCGCGCCGCTCCCCGTCCCCGTAGAGGAAGTCCCCGCGCCGGGGTCGGCACAGCACGACGACCGGGATCCGTACGGCCTCGAGGGTCGCCGCGATCAGGCCCGGTCCAGGCGTCAGGCCCCCGACGGCCAGGCCGGCGCAGAGCTCGAGACGATCGGCGCCCGCTGCCTCTGCGGCGACGGCCCCGGTGACGGTCTCGACGCAGACCTCGATCGTGATCGACTCACTCATGGATGGTGGAACGAGCCGCGCCCGCCGCCGTTCAGGATACGGGTCCGTTCGGGACAACGGGCCGGCAGGATGGGTACGAGGGCACCCCCAGGTCGCGCGCGACCCGAGGGTGACCTCGGCTCCTCGTCGTCTGGAGGTTCGCTCAACCGAGCGAGTCGAGCAGGCGCAGGGCCAGCTCGGGCCGCGAGTTGGCCTGGGCGAGCATGGCCACCGCCCCGGCCTGGAGCACCGCCGCGCGGGTGTAGCCCGCGGTCTCGAAGGCGACGTCCGCGTCGCGGATCTTGCTCTCGGCTGCAACGGTTTGTTCCCGCTCCCTGAGCAGTGAGGAATGGGTGAAGTCCATGCGTGCCAGGGCGCCGCCGACGTTGGCCCGCGATGCCTGGAGCACGTCCACCGCGTTGTCGATGAACGGGATCAGGTTCTTCGCCGTGACCGGGTTCGACAGGTCGAACGGCTCCAGGACCGTGATCGTGGCCGAGTCGAGGTCGGGCGAGGCCCACTCGATCTCTTCGGTAGGGTCCGTCCCGGTGAGCACGCTGTAGAAGTTGCCATCGGCGATGGCCAGGTCGTTGTACTCGGACTGGGCCAGCCGTGCGATGTCGTCGTACTTGGCCACGAACTCGGCCGAGAGGGTCGCCCGGTCGTCATCGTTGAGGGTCTCGTCCGTTGCGGTCAGGGCGAGCGCACGCATCTGGGTGAGCAGGTCGATCGCCTCGTCACTGATGCTGGCCGTCATCCCGGCCATGCTCTGGCCGTTCTCGATGGCTCGGGTGGCCGACTCGAGCGAGCGTGCCTTGGAGCGCATGTTCTCGGCCATGCCGAGTCCAGCCGGGTCGTCGGCCGCGGACTCGATGCGTAGCCCTGACGACAGCCGGCTCAGGTGACCATTCACGTCCTGCGTATGCTTGTACAGATTGGTCTGCACGATCAGCGAGGGCACGTTGGTGTTGAGACGCATTCCCATTGGGGATCCAATCTCTGGAGCACACGCCCTCGACGTGGCGGGCTCGGGGGTGAGAGGGTGAGGGTGAACCCGCGCGGTCGAGGGGTTCGCGCCGGATCGCCGGCGGCGATCCGGTGTACGTGGCGCCCCGCCCAGGGCGGGGCGACCACTCGGAGAGCCGCTCCAGGTTTGCAGCCGTCGCGTCGGACGTCCTCCAAGGAGAAGACGCCGTGCTTGGGGACACCTCAGCCACCAAGCTGCGCGCAGCGCGAACCTCGAGTGCTACGCAGGACGAAGCCGCTCCGCCTGCGAGCGTGGCTCGCGCGGAGACGGGAGCCAGTCGGCGCCCGCGGGTGTTCCCCAGTTTCGTCATCGTGCTCGTGGTCGGTCCGTGGGCGCACCCTCACGCAGCCACCGAGCACGGAGCGGAACCGCGGCGAATGGACCCCGGGGGACCTTCGCTGGGACGGGACCGTCACGCTGGAGTGGAGACGGAGAGAGGGCCCGTGGCGTGCCCGCTCCGTGGGATCCCGAGGTCGCTCCAGGTCGGCGGACCGCCTTGCCGTGCGGCCCGCCCAGCGACCCCGGTCGGCGCCCGAGTGTGAACACCACACCCACCTTGGGAGCCGAGCGGAGCTTCGTCGCTCGGACGTGCTTCCTGGTTCGTCTCCCGGGTCACCACCAATTGAGGCTTCCTAGAGAAAGCGCAAATTACGGCGACCGTCGCCACCGAATCAGCGTGCGCGCACCCTGACACCATCGTGCCCCAGGTCGAGAAGCGCGCGGCCCCGACCGGGAACCAGGGCCTTGCCACGCCCGACGCGGCGGCCATTGTGAAACACCTCATAGGTG
>JAQBVH010000038.1 GCA_027623615.1 Planctomycetota bacterium
CCTCCGCCGCAAGAGCCCCGAGCGCTACACCGACATCGTGCAGAAGCTCGGCCTGCGGCGTTAGACGCAGGAATGACACTGCTGGTTTCCCCGCCGGACTCGACGCCGACCATGCGTCCCTCCGGCTCACGCCGCGAGGTTCGCGGACGAAGGAGGATCGCCGCCGATGCGAGCCGTCCCCAGGGAGTCCATCAGCCCAGCCTCGCGGAACACACGGCGCTTCGGCGCATCTCCATCCATCGCGGACCGCACCACCCAATCATCGGTAGTGCGGTCCGCGCCATTTCGGGCTGCCCCGCCCGGTCGAGGTCGAGGGACCGAAACCGTCCCTCCCCGCGCCGGCTCGGGACCGCGGCCCATCCATTGACGTAATTTAGACGAAGAGAAAGAAACCAGTCTCATGACGACACCTGTGCGCGTGGAGCGCGAGATCGCGGGAGTCCGCATCGCGCTCGAAACTGGCCAAGTGGCCCGCCAAGCCGGCGGCTCGGTGATCACCACCCTCGGCGACAGCAAGACCTTCGCTGCAGTGACCTCCGGCGGCTCCCGGGAAGACCTCCCCTTCTTCCCCCTGCTCTGCGACTACCGCGAGAAGACCGAGGCCGCGGGCAAGATCCCCGGCGGCTTCTTCAAGCGCGAGGGCCGGCCGACGACCAAGGAAATCCTGACCATGCGCATGATCGACCGCTCGATCAGGCCCATGTTCCCCGATGGGTTCAAGGAGGATGTCCAGGTCCTCACCCACGCCATGCAGTACGACGGTGAGAACAACACCGACATCTGCGCGATGATCGGCGCCTTCGCCGCCGTGCGCCTCTCAGGGCTGCCCTTCGAGACCACCCTCGGCGCCGTTCGCATCGGCTACGTGGACGGCGAGATGATCGCCTTCCCGCACGACGAAGTGCGCCGCACCTCCTCACGCCTCGACCTGGTCGTCTCCGGCCACAAGAACGCGATCGGCATGGTCGAGTCCTCGGCCAAGGAGCTGACGGAGGAGGAGATGATCGACGCTCTCGAGCTGGCCCACAACACGGTCCGCGAGGTCGTGGAGCTGATCGACGAGCTGATCGACGCCGTCGGCGTGACCCAGCGGGCGTACACGACCCCCGAGGTCGACACGGAGCTGCGCGACAAGGTGTTCAGCTACCAGGACCAGCTGATGGCGGCCATCCGCATCGACGGCAAGCACGAGCGCGACGCCGCTGCCAGCGGGGTCAAGGACAAGGTCTTGGCGGACCTGACCGCGGGCCTCTCCGACGATGAGCTCGGCGCCCGCACTTCCGCCGTGAAGGGCTTCTTCGGAGACCTGAAGAAGAAGACCGAGCGTGCCTGCATCCTCGAGGGCAAGCGCGTCGATGGTCGCGCCCCCGGCGACATCCGCACGATCACGATCGTGCCGGACTTCGTCCAGCGTCACCACGGCTCGTCCCTGTTCACCCGCGGCGAGACCCAGGCCCTCGTGTCCTGCACCCTCGGCACCCCCGACGACGAGCAGATCATCGACGGGATCGAGCCGGAGTACCGCAAGCACTTCTACCTGCACTACAACTTCCCGCCGTACTCGGTGGGTGAGACCCGCCGCATCATGGGCCCGGGTCGCCGGGAGATCGGCCACGGCATGCTCGCCGAGCGCGCCCTGAGCGCCGTGCTGCCCGCCAAGGAGCGCTTCCCCTACACGATCCGAATCGTGTCGGACATCACCGAGTCGAACGGCTCCTCGTCGATGGCCAGCGTCTGCGGCGGTTGCCTCGCGCTGATGTGCGCCGGCGTGCCGATCAGCCAGCCCGTGGCGGGTATCGCCATGGGTCTGGTCAAGGACGGTGACCAGACCGTGATCCTGAGTGACATCCTCGGCTCCGAGGACCACTGCGGTGACATGGACTTCAAGGTGGCTGGCTCCGGCGTGGGCATCACCGCTCTGCAGATGGACATCAAGATCAAGGGCGTCAGCCGGGAGCTGCTCACGCGCGCCCTCGAGCAGGCCCGCTTGGGTCGGGTGCACATCCTGCGTTGCATGTTGGACGCCGTGGCGCAGCCGCGCGCGACGATCTCCGACTACGCGCCGCGCATGGAGACGGTCAAGATCCCCGGCGACAAGATCGGCTTCCTGATCGGCCCCGGAGGCAAGAACATCAAGGCCCTGCAGGCCACCTACGAGGTGCGTGTTTCGATCCTCGACGACGAGGGCAACGTGCAGGTGTTCGGCACCGACGCGGCCAAGGTCAAGGCTTGCAAGGACGCGATCGTCGCCTCGTGCGAGACCCCCGAGATCGGCTCTCGCTACAAGGGCACCGTCCGCAGCGTGCGGGACTTCGGTGCCTTCATCGAGATCCTCCCCGGCGTGGAGGGTCTGTGCCACATCTCCGAGCTCGCCGAGGGCTTCGTCGGTCAGGTGACCGACGTGGTCAACGTCGGTGACGAGATCGAGGTCGAGATCATCAACGTCGACGACCGCGGCAAGGTGAAGGTCAGCCACAAGGTGACCCTGCCCGGAGCCGAGCGCTCCGAGGGCGGTGACCGTGACCGTGGAGGCAACCGGGACCGCGGACGCGACCAGGATCGTGAGCGCGGACCCCGCGGTGATCGGGACCGCGGTGGGGACCGTGACGGAGGCGGCGACGACCGACGGCCCCGTCGAGGCCGCCGCGGGGGCGGCGGCAGCAGCCGCCGCAGCAGCGATCGCCAGCCCGCGGAAAGCTGATCCTCACCGTTGAATTCTGAAGAGGCCCGCAGCGCTTGGCGTTGCGGGCCTCTTCTGTTTTGACGTGCCAGGCTTGGCTTGCGGCCCGTCGAAATCCGAAGGCAATGACGTCCCCCCTCCCACGGTTTGCGTACTGATTCCTGTGACGGAGTGTTTTCCGAGATTCTGCCAAGCGCAGATTCACTCGGAGACGTCAAGTCGGTACAACCAGCTTCAACGAGTCCAGCCGGATCGACCCGTGGGGCCTCCCCCGCAAGCAGGCGGAGGAGTCGGGTTGTGTCGGTCATCGCCAAGCAAGAGAGAACAAGTCGCCATGCGACCCATCACCATGATCCTGGCTGCCACTGCCCTGGCGGCCACGGCCATGGCGCAAACCCCTGCGCCTGCGGCCATCCCGAGCTCCGAACAAGTTCGGTTCGTTGACGACGACGGTCGAGGGACCGCCTACATCGTCGACAAGAGCGACAACATCTGCGGCCTGGACGAGCCACGTGCCCTGTCCAACCCGGCGAAGGTCGACTACGAGGCGCTCCTCGAGGCCACCGCGGAGGTCAAGGAGATCCACAAGCGTCGCATCGACCCGGAATCGGCCAAGGGCATCAAGCTGATGACCGAGGCCCGTCGCAAGGTCCTGGCCGCGTGCGACAGTGTGCGCTCCGACGAGGGCTACTGCTCGATCTGGAAGAAGATCAGCCGCCGCGACAAGACCCCGATCGACGACATCACCGCCAAGGTCAAGTCCAAGATCGATGACGACCAGGTCGACCCGGCCTGAGAGGCCGAGCCCGAGCATCGGGCTCGCTAGGGCGCTCCGCTGGTCCATCCCGCCCCGGGAAGCAGGGGCGCCACCATCGGGGCTGCGCTCGTCGCTTCTCGGCTGCGACGTACCGCGGGTCTGGTGCGGTCTCCCCTCCGGGCGGTCGGGGGGCGGCGGCACGCCCAAGTCTGACCGAGGCCGCGATCGAACCGCGCGGCCCCATGCGGTAGGCTCCCTGGATCGGGGAGCGGCACCGGAGGTCGGACCAACCCGCCCCCCGGCTTGACGTGCACCTTCGTTCCCACACCCCAGACCGCTACCGACTCCTCACCTGCCAGCTCCTGGTGCTGCTGGGGCTGGGCGCCTGCGTGGGCTCCGAGCCCGAGTCGGAGATCGATCCCCTGTTCGAGGCACTCGCCGAACGCGGCGCGCCGCTCGACTCGGTGGACGACTTCGACGAGGACGCCTACCTCGAGGCCCTCGAGGCCGAGTACGCCGACCTCGAGGCTTCCGCGGCCGGCCAGGATGACGAGCCGATCTCGCCCTTTGCCGAGTTCGGCTCGCGCATCCAGGTCTACGACTCGGGCTTCATCGCGAAGACCTTCCACTTCCCGCTCGGGACAGGGGAGAAGGCGCTCCAGCTCCTGCGGGACTACGGCGGGCTGAACGTGCACGCGGTGTTCGACAAGGAGAACAGCACGCCGCCCGAGCACCCCCAGGCGCCCGACGCCGTCGTCCTGCACCTGCTCGAGGGCTTCGACAAGGAGGCCTTCTCCGCGCCGCGCAGCCAGAACCTCGATCCTCCGACGCCGATCCCCCTGGCGGACGTGCTCATCGTCACTGCGATGCCCGGACCCCTGCGCCGGATACAGGACTTCGTCCACACGTTCATCAGCGACGTCCGGCAGATCGAGATCGAGGCCAAGATCGTGGAGGTCTCCACGCGCCGCTCACTCGACTACGGCATCCGGCCCATCGACGACGCTACGCCGATCTTCGGCTTACCCAACGCGGGCAGCCTGGTCAACTCGGTCGACTTCTCCTTCGGCAACACGGTCGAGGCCAGCGAGGCGATCTTCAAGGTGGCTTCGGTCTTCGACGGCGTCGAGTTCAACGCCCTGCTCGAGCTGGTCGCCCAGCGTGAAGAGGTGTCGATCATCTCGCGCCCCAAGGTGGCGGTGCGCGAGGGGGCGCGAGCGGAGGTGCGTACGACCAAGAAGATCCCCTTCTTCAAGGTCAGCGCGATCAACGCGAGCGGCAACTTCACGACCAACCTGGACTTCGTGGACGTGGGCGTGCAGATGTACGTGATCCCGAGGGTGATCGGCCGCGACACGATCATCCTGAACATCGACGTCGAGGCCTCCCAGCAGACGGGCACGGCCGTGGCTTTGACGCAGGGCTCGGAGGACAACACCTCGGTGGTGACCGTGCCCGAGATCTCCAAGCGGCGGACGACGACCACGGTGCGCCTCGAACCCGGGCAGGCCATCATCCTCGGCGGCCTGATCACCGAGCGGAAGCTCGAGCGCGAGCGGAAGATCCCCTTCCTGGGCGACATCCCGCTGCTCGGGAACCTGTTCCGCAACTCCTTCACGGAGTCGCGGCAGACCAACGTCCTCTTCTTCATCCGCCCGCGCATCCTGCAGGGCTTCGACCTGAACGCGGAGGGGTTCTGATGCGACGCACACTCCTCAGCCTCGCGCTGTTGACCTGCGTCGGCTGTCGCATGACGGGTGAGACGCCCAAGAAGCGCAACGAGGAGATCAACCGCGCCCTCCTCGAGCGCCTCACCGAGGAGACGCTGACTCCAGTCGAGGACTTCGACGACCAGAGCTACTTCGACCAGATCGAGCGCCTCTACGCCGACCGCATACCCGAGCCGGACCCGCTCGAGCTCCTGGACCCCTCGGTCGACCACGGCGCGGCGCCGCTCAACCCGTACCTGCTCCTGGGTGACGGCATCTGGCCGGTGGGGGACGAGTACTTCGTGAAGGCGTACGCCTTCCCCGTGGGCATGGGCATGCAGTTCCAGCAGCTCGCCCTGACCTATGCGCCTTTCCCGGTGGTCGAAGCCTCGGGCGGAGCCGGCCTGCCGGCGGTCGAGGACCAGGATCCCGAAGCAGCGGTCATGGACCTGCGCCTCAACTTCGACGCCGAGGCCTTCAGCCCCACGCGCAACGCGGCGATCACGAGCCCGAAAATGGTGCCGCTCGCGGACTGGATCTTGGTGCGCGCCAAGCCCGAGGTGCTGCTCGAGGTTGAGCAGTTCTTCGACCTGTTCGCAGCCGAGAAGCGGCAGATCGAGATCGAGGCCAAGATCGTCGAGGTCACGACCTCGGACTCCTTCGACTGGGGCATCCGGCCGATCAATGGCGGCACGCCGATCTTCAAGCTCCCCAACGACGGGTCGCTGGTCAACGCGATCGACTACTCCTTCGGCAACACGGTGGACGCGGGCGAGGCGTTGTTCGGGGTCAGCTCGGTCTTCGACGGGGTCGAGTTCAACGCTCTCCTCGAGCTGGTCTCCCACCACGAGAACGTGTCGATCATCTCGCGTCCCAAGGTCGCGGTGCGCGAGGGAGCCCCGGCGGACATCGTCAACACGACCCAGATCCCGTTCTTCCTGATCAACTCGATCAACTCCGCCGGCAACTTCACGACCACGCTGTCGTTCCAGAACGTCGGGACGCAGATGTACATCGTCCCGCGGGTGATCGGAGAGGACACGATCATCCTCGACATCGACATCGAGGTCTCCCAGGAGACCGGCACGGCGGTGACCTTTGCCCAGGGCGGGGACGGCCCAGTGATCTCGGTGCCCGAGATCTCGACCCGCATCGCGCGCACGATCGTCCGCCTCCAACCCGGGCAGGCCGTCATCCTCGGAGGGTTGATCTCCGAGCGCACCGCAATCCGCGAGACGCGCATGCCGATCCTGGCCGACATCCCCCTTCTCGGGGCCCTGTTCCGTAGCGAGTTCCGCTCCCAGGAGCAGACGAACGTGCTGTTCTTCATCCGGCCCCGGATCCTCCAGGGCATCGACTTCGAGAACTTCTAGGCGCCCCGCGCCGCACCCGGCCAGGGCCCGCCGGAGGGCCGCGGAAGGGGGGCAAGTTCCGGCGCGGGAGAGGGGAAGACGCCGGCCCGCGGGTCGTCTACGCTGCTCCACGCTCCCATGAGACCCCTCCTCGGCCAGCCCACTCCCAAGCCCGAAGAGCGGGGTGCTGCCCTACTGCTCTCGTTCCTCGTCCTGATGGTGATCATCGCGATCGTCTATCAGCTCAACCGTGTGACCGGCACGGATCAGCAGATCGCGGACAAGAACCTGCAGTTGGCGCAGATCGACAGCTCGATCCGCTCGGCGATCCTCGAGGTGCTCGAGCAGCTACGCGAGGACGGCGAGCTGCGCTTGGGCTCGGACGAGGGCGGCGCGGCACCCGAGGGGGTGCCGGACATAGGGGGCGACGCAGAGGGCAGCGCTGCCGAGTCGAACCCCGACGCCGTCGACTCCCAGATGGACGAGTGGGCCCAGGTCGCCGCGACTGCGATGGGGGATGTGCAGCTGCGCGTGTTCGTCGAGGACGAGGACCGCAAGTACAACATCCTCAACATGCTCAACGAGGACGAGGAGCTGGCCCAGCTCGCTTTCGATCGGGTCGCGCGCATCCTCGACTACTGCCGCGAGAACACCGAGGACGACATCTCGAGCTCGGACGCCGAGGAGATGGCGCGGGCCATGCGCCGGCACATGGCGGAGCGCGACGGCTCGGTCCTCCCGCGCCCGCGGGAGCTGCTCTCGGACAACGAGGAGCGCGACGACGTGGTCGTGCCCCTCTCGATGCGCGAGTTCCTGGCGATCGAACCCTTCGAAGCCCACCACTTCCGCGACTACTTCGACACGGACGAGGTGCGCGTGCACGCGATCACCCAGTACCTGACCCTCTACACCTCGCCCAGCACAGGCGGCGGCGGCGGGCAGGCGGCGGTGACGGCGCCCGGCGGGCACAACGTGAACCTGAACACGGCGCCCCTGGCCGTCTTGATGGGCCTGTTCGACTCGCGCGACATCAACGGGCGTTTCTGGGACGACGTGATCGAGTACCGCAACGACGAAGAGGAGGCGCCCCCCGACGTGGAGGAGGGCGAGGAGATCCTCGACGAGTTCGGCGAACCCATCATTCAGAAGCAGTTCTTCGATTCCCTCGAGGAGCTGAACGAGATCTCCGACTGGGAGGTCCTCGAGGCAGAGGTCAAGGGCGTGGCCGAGTCCCTGCTGCGGGTCGACAGCGATGTCTTCTCGATCACGATCACCGGCCGTGTCGAGACTGCAAACGAGATCAACCGCAGAGTCGATTTCCGCAGCCGCCGCGAACAGGAGCTCTACGAGCGCTCGGGCTTGCACCTCGTGCGGACCGTGCGCTCTGTCTACTGGCGACAGATCAACGGCGACGAGGTGCAGATGATCCCGCTGATCCCCTGGGAAGTCCTCGACTACGCGCCCCTGCCTGTTCAGGACTACGGGGACGACGACTGATGGGCGCTGCGGCCGATCCGGCCCGGCTCGAGGTCTTCCATCACCTGTTCGCCGCCGCTGCCGAGGAGATGGGTGCGTCCCTGATGCGCAGCGCCTTCTCGCAGAACATCAAGGAGCGGCGCGACTTCTCCTGCGCCCTCTTCGACGCCGATGGCCACATGGTCGCCCAGGCAGCGCACCTCCCGGTCCACCTCGGCTCCGCGCCTCCTTCCCTGGCCGCGGCCCGCGCAGCGATCGACATGCGGCCCGGCGACGTGGTCGTGCTCAACGACCCCTACCAGGGCGGCACCCACCTACCGGACATCACCCTGGTCGCCCCGGTCTTCCTCCCAGGCGCTCGGACCCCCGACTTCTACAGCGTCAACCGGGCCCACCACGCCGACGTCGGCGGCGCGACTCCCGGCTCGATGGCTCCGGCTCGCGACGTGCACGGCGAAGGCCTGCGCATCCCGCCGGTGCGCTTGGTGCGCGGCGGCGCGATCGATCGCGAGGTGCTCGCGCTGCTGCTCGCGAACATGCGCGTACCGGCCGAGCGCGAGGGCGATCTTCTGGCTCAATGGGCCGCGAGCCGCGTCGGCGCCGAGCGCCTGCTGGAGATGGTCGCCGAGCATGGTCGCGAGGAGGTCGTGCGCTATGGCGCGGCCCTGCGCAACTGGACCGCGGACCTGATGCGCGTCCTGCGACGGTCGCTGCCCTTGGGCGAGGCCGCGTTCGAGGATCACCTCGAGTGGCCTGCCGCCCCCGGCGGCCGGGTGCACGTGCGCCTGAAGGTCACGTTCCCGCGACGCGGGAAGCTGCGCTTCGACTTCACCCAGAGCGATCCGGTCTCGGACGGCCCGGTCAACACCGTGCGCGCCGTCACGGTCTCCGCGGTGTTCTACGTGCTGCGCCTGCTCCTGCCGCCGGGGACGCCGACCAACGAGGGCGTGCTGCGCGACGTCGAGATCCTCACCCGGCCCGGCACGATCTGCGACGCGGTCTACCCCGCGCCTGTCGCAGCCGGGAACGTCGAGACCTCCCAGCGACTCGTCGACGTCTGCCTGGGGGCCCTGGCCCAGCTCGTACCGAATCGCATCCCGGCCGGTTCCGCAGGGACGATGAGCAACCTGACCTTCGGCGCGAGCGACGGCTCCTTCGCCTACTACGAGACGATCGGCGGCGGCGCCGGCGGTGGTCCCGAGGGTCCCGGCGCCCACGCGCTGCAGACTCACATGACGAACACGCGCAACACGCCGATCGAGGCCCTCGAGAACGACCTGCCCGTGCTCGTCGTGGCCACGGACGTGCGGCGCGGGAGCGGCGGCGCGGGTGCGGCGCCCGGCGGTGACGGGATTCGCAAGCGCCTGCACTTCTTCGCGCCGGTGCGGGTCAGCTTCATCGGCGATCGCCAGGAGACCGGGCCGGCGGGTAGCGTAGGCGGCTGCTCCGGCGAGCCGGGAACGGTGCGCATGCGCCCCCTCGGCGCGCGACGCGATCGACCCCTGGGCAGCAAGGTCTCCCTCGACCTCGCCGTCGGCGACGAGCTCGAGATCCACACGCCCGGGGGCGGTGGGCACGGGCGCGTCACGGCGCGTCGTCGCTGAGCTGCCTGGCCAGGGCGTCCAGGGAGTCTTCCAGCTGCTGGCCGACCAGCCGCTCCCTCAGGAGCAGGCCTGCCCAACGCGCGAAGGGGTCGAGACCGTAGTGCTCGACGTCGGACCAGGTCACCCTGACACCGGCGCCGACTTCGTCCTGCTCGACCAGCAGCGCCGCGCGCCGGCGTCGGCCGCCCGTGACCTCGTACCACACTCCACGCTCGTTCACGCTCGTGCGCATCAGTCGGCCGCTCCGTGCCGGCTTCCAGGAGCACCACGGCGGGGAGCGCTGCAGGGCTCCCACGGCGGCGAGGACGCGCTCAGGAGTCGTGCCGAGGTGCGTCTCGCGTACGACCTCCGAGCGGCCCGGCAAGGCCAGGCCGACGGCGAGCAACGCCAGGCCGACCACACCGGTCGCCGTCAGGAGCTTGCGCATGGGCCGAGAGTACGCCCGCCCGGTGGGGGACGCGAAAAGCGCTTGTGGGCATTCGCGCGGCCGGTGAGAATCCTCCGCCCAGCAGCGCCCTCCCGGCGACGCGTCGCGTGCGTCCCAGGGCGCTGTCTTCCTGTTCCAGCCCCCTCCCAAGAAGCCAAATTCATGCCCTCACTCAGCATCTTCGGAGCCCAATGGGGTGACGAAGGCAAGGGCAAGCTGATCGACGTGCTCGCCGTCAACCAGGACCTGGTGGTCCGGTATCAGGGCGGCGCCAACGCTGGTCACACCGTCGTCGTCAAGGACGAGAAGTACGTCCTGCACCTCATCCCCTCCGGCATCCTGCACGAGGGCAAGCGCAACGTGATCGGGGGCGGCGTCGCGGTCGATCCCATCAAGCTGCTGGAGGAGATCGACGGGCTCGCCGAGCGCGGGGTCGTGATCACCCCCGACCGCCTGCGCCTGGCTGCGAACGCTCACGTGATCTGCGAGCACCACAAGCGCGTGGATGGTCTGGCCGAGCGCTGGAAGGGCGAGGGGCGCATCGGCACGACCGGTCGCGGGATCGGGCCCTGCTACTCGGACAAGGCCTCGCGCACCGGTCTGCGCATCTGCGATCTGATCGACCCTGAACGCCTCCGCGCGCGCCTGCAGCCGGCGCTGGCGGAGAAGAACGCCCTGATCGAGGGTACCTACGGCCAGCCCCCGATCGACCTCGAGACCGAGCTCGAGCGCTACGCCTCCGCCGGCGATCGGCTGCGCCCGTTCGTGTGCGACACGGGCGCGGAGATCCGGCAGGCCTACCGTGACGGGGCGAACATCCTCTTCGAGGGTGCCCAGGGCGTCCTGCTCGACATCGACCACGGGACGTATCCGTTCGTGACCTCCTCGAACACCGGCGTGGGCGGCATCGCCTCCGGCGCCGGCTTCCCGCCACGCCAGATCGAGCGTGCCGTCGGGATCGCGAAGGCGTACACGACGCGGGTCGGTGAGGGACCCTTCCCGACCGAGCTCGACAGCGACCTCGCCACGGCGATTCGCGACGCCGGCAACGAGTACGGCAGCACGACCGGGCGCCCGCGACGCGCCGGCTGGTTCGACGCGGTGGCCGTGCGCTACGCCCTCGAGCTGTGTGGTGCGGACGCCTGGATCGCGACCAAGCTCGATGTGCTGACCGGCATGGGCGAGCTCTCCGTCGCGGTCGCCTACCGCTACCGCGGCGACACCTACGATCGCTATCCGGCGCACCTGCCTGGCATCGAGGAGGTCGAGCCGA
>JAQBVH010000039.1 GCA_027623615.1 Planctomycetota bacterium
TCAAGGCACGCAACGAATCCCGACTTGCCGCCGCCATCGTGGCGGGTGGGCTGCTCGTCCTGTTCGAGAGTCGGATCGAGCGGATCAACCCCGAGAGCGTGGACCTGCGCGTCGGAGACCAGGGCGAGCCGCTGCGCCTCGGCAACGACGACGTGTTCTTGATGCTGGGTGGAACGCCGCCCTTCGATCTCCTGCGCGCCTCCGGAGTCGTCTTCGACCCGAAGCTGAGGCCAGCTGCGGCCGCGTCGGTCACGCGACGAGGCCTCCTCTGGTCCCTCGTCGCCGCGCTCCTCTTCGCCGCCGCTGCCCTCGCCTGGGTCCTGACGAACGGCGACTACTACCGCAGCGACTGGGCCACGCGGGCAGCGAGTGAGCAGGGTCGCTTCCTGTGGCCGAGCCGAGGCTCCGGACTCGCCGTGGGCGTGGTGGCCACCGGGCTGCTGCTAGCCAACCTCGCCTACATCCTGCGCCGCTCGAGCTGGTTCCCGCTGGCTTGGGGCTCCCTGCAGCGCTGGATGACGGTGCACATGATCACGGGCGTCACCTGCCTGGTCGCGGCCCTCCTGCACGGCGGGATGACCCCACGGGACACGGTCGGTGGTCACGCTCTGTGGGGCCTGGCCGTGCTGGTCCTGACCGGACTCGTTGGGCGGTTCCTCTACGCGTTCGTCCCGCGCGCCGCGAACGGACGGGAGCTGGCCCTCGAGGAGGTGCAGGCACAGCTCGTCGAGATCACCCAGGGTTGGGATCGGCTCCATCGAGGTTTCGCGGACCAGGCTCGACAAGAGGTGCAACACCTCGTCGAAGCCCAGCGCTGGAAGGGCGGAGTCGTGAGGCGCGTCCTCGGCATGCTCATCGGCCGCAGGCACCTGCAGGGCGGCCTCGCGCGTCTCGAACAGAAGGCCCGCGCGGCGGAGCTCCCCGAGGACCAGGTCGCCGCCATCACGCGCCTCGCGCGCCAGGCGTACCGCGCCGCCAACGCCGCAGCGCACCACGAGGAGCTCCGGGCCGTCCTGGGCAGTTGGCGCTATCTGCACCGGTGGGTGGCCCTGGGCGTCGTGCTCCTGGTCGGTGTGCATGTCGTCGCGGCGCTGCGCTTCGCCAGCTTCGGAGGGTGGTCGGGATGAAGGCCGCGCTGATCAAGGTCGCCGTTGCGGCGACCTCCCTCGCGATCGTGGCGTACCTCGTCGTGCTCGACCTGCCGAAGGCGACGCCGGGACCCCTGACCCCCGTGCATGCGCGCCTCCCCGAGCTCCAGGGCCTCGACGGGTGCGCGGTCTGTCACGGTGGCGACGGCCGCTCGCTCGCGGAGGCGTGCCTCGACTGTCACGCCCCCATCGCTCAGGACATCGAGCTGGGCACGGGGCTGCACGGCGCGCCGCTCGATCAGCCCGTGGCGCAGTGCGGGGCCTGCCACGTGGAGCACCACGGGGACGCTCTCCCCCTGACCGGGGAGCTGGCGTTCACGCGGGCCGGGGTCGCGGGTCCCGCCGGCTTCGACCACGCCCTCGTCGGCTACCTGCTCGAGGGTGTCCACACCTCGCAGGCCTGCGACGCCTGCCACCGCAGCGTCGACCACGCCTGGATCCCCGACGGCCTGCAACGCTTCGGTGGTCTGGACCGGAACTGCGCGGGCTGCCACGAGGACCCCCACGAGGCGCCGATGCTGCGCGGCTGCGCGGACTGCCACGGTCAGTCCCTGCCGTTCGCCGAGCTGGACGGCTTCGTGCACGCGGCCGAGCACCCGCTGATCGGCGGGCACGCAGGCCTGCGCTGCGCCGATTGTCACACCGGTTCCTACGCGGTCGAAGCCGTGGCGGGCGTGAGCCCTCCCGTGTCACGCACCTGCGCCGACTGCCACGAGGACCCACACAGCCAGGCCTTCCTCGAGCACGAGGACGCGCCCGAGGGAGCCAGCTGCGCCAACTGCCACGGGCTGGACGCCTGGCTGCCGGCCGAGCTGACGGAAGTGCAGCACTCGCGGTCGGGATTTCCCCTCGAGGAGCCCCACGACACGGTCGCGTGCGCCGACTGTCACGCGCCCAGCGCCGCCTTCGCAGCTCGCTTCCCGGGCCGGCGCCAGGACGAATGCGCGTCGTGTCACAGCGACCCGCACGGCGGACAGTTCGCGGGCGGCCCACTCTCGAGCTGCATCGATTGCCACGGCCGGACCTCCTTCGCCGACTGCACCTTCGGGGTCGAGGAGCACGCGCTGACCCCCTTCCCCTTGACCGGTGCCCACGCGACGACCGACTGCCAGGCTTGCCACGGCGCGACGCTCACGGAGTTCCGCGGGCTCACCTCGACCTGCGCGGACTGCCACGGCGACGCGCACCGCGGCGCGCTGGAGGGATCCTGCGACCAGTGCCACGGGACGACGGCCTTCCGGGACGTGCTCAGCTCGTTCGACCACCAGGGCGCTACGGGATTCGCCCTTGCAGGTGCCCACGGCGCGGCGTCCTGCGAGAGCTGCCACCCGCGCAGCGCGATGGCCGACAGGCACGGGCGCACCTTGGGGTTCGTCGCCGAGCACTACCCCGGGGACACGGGCCGCTGCGCGACCTGCCATGACGACGTCCACCAGGGCACCTTCGGCGCGCAGGACTGCGCGGACTGTCACGGCTTCGAGCACTTCGCACCGGCCCGCGAGTTCGACCACGCGGCCGCGGGCTTCCCCCTGGAAGGCGCCCACGCCCAGACGGCCTGCGCCACCTGTCACCCTGCCGACGCTGACGCTCCCCGCGGGTTCGCCCACGCCAGCAGTCACTTCGGCGGCACCACCTGTGCAGCGTGCCACGAGGACGCGCACCGGCCGACCCTGGGCACCGATTGCGCCTCGTGCCACGACACGCTCACCTTCCGAGCGGTCACCCGTGGCTTCGACCATGAGCGCGACACCCGGTTCGCCCTGGTCGGGGTCCACTCCGCGATCTCCTGCGCGGAGTGTCATCCGCCCCAGCTGCAGGGAGCCCGCTCCTTCGGTCATGCCCAGGGGACCAGCTGCGCCGACTGCCACGCCGATCCCCACGCCGGACAGTTCCGCGAGGCGCGGGGTGCGACCGACTGCGCCGCTTGCCACGGGACCGGTGGTCCGTGGTCCAGCGTGACCTTCGATCACGCAGCGAGCGCGTTCCCACTGGATGAGACTCACGCGGCGCTCGCGTGCGCGGCGTGTCACCAGCCGAGTCGCCTGCGCTCGGGACGTGAGGTCGTGCGCTACAAGCCCATCGCGCACTCCTGCGCGGATTGCCACGGCAAGAACTTCGCAGGCCCGCGATGAGAGCGCCGCTGATTGCCCTCCTCCTGATCGGGTCCGCCTGGGCCCAGGACGCGCAGCTCGAGGCCCGGGTCGTTCAGACCCTGGGCGAGCAGTTGACCCTCGACCGCGGCACCGACAGCGGCGTCGAGCCCGGGGATCGCGTGCAGATCGTTCCCGTGGTCGGCGCGACGCGCGAGGGCACGGTGGAGTCGGTCGCGGCCCGCGAGTGCTGGGTCAGCCTGGAGGGCTCGGCGGCGGTCCCGCCCGGAACGCGCGCCGTGATCTACGTTCCGGCCGCGCGCCTCGAGGCCGAGGGCGACGACTACGAGTGGGAAGGCGGCCCGGTGGAGTGGGACACCGACATGCCCCTGTTGGCCGAGGTCTCCTCGCCCGCGCCGAAGGATCGCGAGCGCGAGGTGCGCGGTCGTTGGTACGTCATGGCCGAGTGGGTCGACGACGCCCATTACGACCAGGAGTACGCGTTCGCGCGCGCCGGCCTCGACCTGGAGATCGAGAACCCCTTCGGGCGCGGCGGAGAGCTCGAGTTCGACGGCGAGTTCCTGCTGCGCTCGGCCGACGTGCAGGACGACGAGGACAGCGACGACAGCGCCCTGCGCATCGACCGGCTGAGCTACGTCTTCGGCGGCCGGGCGGGCTCGCAGCGCCGCTACGCCTACGGGCGCTTCTTGCAGGCGGAGGTGCCCGAGTTCGGCGTGCTCGACGGCGTGCAGGTCGTGCAACAGCTCGCGAGCGGGGACCGCTTCGGCGTGAGCGCCGGCCTGATGCCCGAGACGCGCGAGGACCTGGCGACCGGGGACGACGTGCAGGCCGCGGTCTTCTACCGCCACGTGCGCGGACCGCGCGAGGAGCTCAGCTTCGTCGGTGCGTACCAGAAGACCTGGCACGCGGGGCGCGCGGACCGGGACCTCGTCCTGGCGGGCGCGCGCTGGTACCCAGGGGACGGCTGGTCGGCCTGGGGCAGCGCGTGGATCGACCTGTACGGGTCGGAAGACACGCTCAAGGGCTCGGGCGCTGAGCTCACGCGCCTCAGCGCGGGCTTCGGCAAGACCTTCGGCAGCACCGGGGGCCTCCACGCGACCCTGTCCGAGTACCGCTTCCCCGAGCTGCTGCGGAACGAGTCCAACCCTGCCAGCGACGGCGACCTCGCGCACGACCGAACGCAGCGCCTCTCCCTCTCGGGCTGGCGGCGCGTCACGGAGCGACTCCGCTTGAACGCGCGGCTCGACCGGTGGAGCGATGAGTCCGACTCCGGCTCGGGCGGAGAGCTAGGCCTCCAGGTCCGGGACTGGGGCCTCGGGAACAGCCGCTTCTCGATCGCGTTGACGCACCAACAGGGGCTGTTCGGCGACATCTCCGGACTGCGCGCGACCTACGGACGCTACGGTCCGGGCGGCGCTTGGGGTTTGACCTGGCAGTCGGGCACGCACGAGACCCCGGGCTTCTTCGGCCAGCAGGCCTCCCTCGACCAGGACCGGCTGCGCCTCTTCCTCGATCGGCACACCAGGTCGGGTTGGGACCTGTCGGTCTACCTCGAACAACGCAGCGGGGACGAGCAGGACTCGCTCCTGCTCGGCTTCTACCTCCAGCGAGGATTCTGATGAGACCTCTCCCTTGGATCGTCACCCTGGTCCTAATGGGCTATGTCCTGCTCGCCGCCTGCTCGATGGGCTCGGGGCCCGTCGACCCCCAGGAGTGGAACACGCGGCGAGGACCGGTCGTGCCCCACGCGGACTTCCCCGCCGACTGCTCACTCTGTCACCTCCCAGGCTCGTGGACCCGGATCCGAGACGAGTTCAGCTTCGACCACGGCGCGCAGACAGGGGTCGTCCTCGAGGGCGCGCACGCCGCGGCGGAGTGCCTGCGTTGCCACAACGACCGTGGTCCGGTCGCCGTCTTCGCCCAGCGCGGCTGCGCGGGCTGCCACGAGGACGTGCACCGCGCCCAGCTCGGGAAGAACTGCGCGGACTGCCACGGCGAGCAGACCTGGCAGCCCCACGATCGCATCCTGGCCCACGGCACGACGCGCATGCCCCTCGTGGGCGCCCACGCCGCGGTCGCCTGCTGGCGCTGCCACCAGGGAGCCGAGACCGGAGAGTTCACGGGTCTGGACCCCGACTGCGCGAGCTGCCACGCGGCGGACCTCGCCCGCGCGAGCGACCCCGATCACCTCACGCTGGGCTGGACCGCCAACTGCGACCGCTGCCACATCCCGACGACCTGGGCGGGCGAGGGCTTCAACCACGCGACCTTCCCGTTGACCGGCACGCACGCGACCACCGACTGCGCGGAGTGTCATGGGGACGGGCTCTTCGCCGGCACCCCGCACGATTGCTACGCCTGCCATGCAGCCGAGTACCAGTCGGCCCTCGACCCTGACCACGTCGAGCTGGGTCTGCCCACCGACTGTCGCCTCTGCCACGGCACGTGGCACTGGACCCCGGCCTCCTTCAACCACGGCTGGGTCACCCAGGCCTGCGTGGAGTGCCACCTGACGGAGTACCAGAACACGACCGAGCCCGACCACGAGGTCCTCCAACTCCCCACCTCCTGCCAGGACTGTCACGGGACGAACTTCTGGGTGCCGGCCACCTTCGACCACGAGGGGCTGACCCAGGACTGCGCGGCCTGCCACCTGTCCGACTACGAGGCCACGACCGACCCCGACCACGAAGCGGCTGGCTTCCCCACCGACTGCGCAGCCTGCCACAACACGCGCACCTGGTACGGGGGCAGCTTCGACCACGACTTCCCGATCAACAGCGGAGACCACGCCGGCTTCGACTGCGCGGACTGCCACATCCAGCCGCGCAACTTCGCGGTGTTCACGTGCACCCAGTGCCACGCCCACCAGAAGCGCGACATGGACGACGAGCACGAGGACGAGCGCGGCTACATGTACGAGACCATGGCCTGCTACGCCTGCCACCCGGACGGGAAGGAGGACTAGCCCGTCTCTGAGACCCGGCGTCGGGGCTCAGCGCTCGAGGCCCGCGGTGACGTGCACCTTGCCGTCCATGTCGACCACGAGCGCCTCGAGGCGTGGCAGGGCTTCGATCCAGCGCAGACCGCTCGGGCCCTCGACGCAGAGCGCCGTCGCGAGGGCGTCGGCGAGGGCCGCGTCCGGTGCGACCACCGTGGCGGTCATGCAGCCGCGCGCCGGTGCGCCCGTGCGGGGATCGAGGATGTGGTGGTAGCGCACCCCGTCGAGCTCGAAGAAGCGCTCGTAGTCGCCGGAGGTGACCAGCGCCGTGTTCGAGACCGGGATCGCCGCGAGCAACGCCTCACGGTCCCGGGGATGCTGGATCGCGATGCGCCACGGGCGCCCCTCGCGCTGGCCGAGGGCCTTGAGGTCGCCGCCGGCGTTGACGATGCCGTGCTCGACGCCGTGCTCGCGCAGGACGTCCATCGCGCGGTCGACGCCGTAACCCTTGGCGATCCCGCCCAGGCCGATGGCCATCCCTGCGGGGAGGTCGACGGTCGACGCGGGGAGGTCGACGTGGACGCGCGCCCAGCCGACGCGGGTGAGCGCGGCCTCGAGTTCTTCGGCGCTCGGCACGCGGGGGTGCTCGGCCTTGAAGTCCCACAGGTCGCCGGCGCCCTTGTACGTGGGATCGAAGGCGCCGCCGGTCAGCTCGGCCACGTCCAGGGCGCGCTGGATCATGCGCGCCAGCTCCTCGGACACGGGGACCGGCCCCCGGCCGCTCGACGCGTTGAGCCGCATGAGGGGCGAGTCGCGCCAGGTCGTCATCACGTCCTCGACGCGCCGCAGCTCCACCTCGGCCGCGAGCAACGCGCGCTCGAGGCGCTCGGGGACGGGGCCCTCGGCCTCGAGGACGACCTCCGTACCCATCGCTCCGAACTTGCGGATGCGGTGGTAGCTCGCGGAGCGCTCGGCGGGTGCGGCCTCCGCGGGCCTTGAGGGGGAGCTCGCGCATGCTGCGATCGCGAGCGCGGCCAGCAGGCCGAGCGACCTCACAGCTCGGCCAGGACCGCGTCGAAGTCCGGCAGCTCGTGACCGCGCTCGATCAGGCGCCCGCTGGCATCGAGCACGACGATCGTCGGCGTGGCGTCGACGTCGAAGGCGTGCGTCAGGGTCAGCTCACGATCGCGAACCTGGGGATAGGTCAGCCCGAGCTTCCCGATCAGGCTGACGAGCTTGGCCTCGTCCACGCTGCTGTCCGGTCCAGAGACCACGCCGACGATCGCGATGCGGTCCCCATGACGTTCATGCGCCGCCTGCACGAGGGGCGCCTCCTGAACGCAAGCGCGTCACCAGCTCTGCCAGTAGACGAGGGCCACCGGTCGGCCGCGCAGGTCGAGGGCGTCGCCGTTCAGCGTTTCGACGAGCAGGTGCTCCGCGGCGATGGGCTCACGCGGCTGCGGGTTCGAGGCCGGACCGGCGCAGGAGGCCACGAGCAGGGTCAAGGCGAGGAGTATGCGCATCAGAAGGAGTAGCGCCACCCGATGGTGGCCGTGAGGTGGTTGAGGCCGTCGCTGCGGTCCGTGTAGTCCACGCCGAAGTCCCAGGTCGTCGACTCGCTGCGAAACCAGGTGAAGTGCGAGCCCAGGGTATGCGCGTCGAAGTCGCCCAGGTCCGAATCCTGGGTGCGCTCCTTCTCGATCACCACGAAGGAGTGCGCGAACGCGTCCGCTTCGGTCTGGCTGTAGATCCGATAGCGCAGGGCGACCGCCCACCGGTCACCCAGACGCTGGTGCCAGCTCGGCTCGAGGCTGAAGGCGGTGATGCCCCAATCGTCCTGATAGATGCGCGCGCCGAGGCCGATCGAGCGGCCCTCGGAGAGGCGATGGCGCACCTTGGCGTGCACCGCCGTGCGCAGGCGGCTGTCGGGGAGCTCCTCGGTCACCTCGAAGCCACGCGCGAAGTTGTCCAGGTTTCCGTTCGGGGGCGCGAACGGATCCTCGATGACCACCGCGTTGTAGGGGGTCTCGAGATATCCCGACTGCGCGCCAAGGGTGAGGCCGACCTCCCCGTGGGTGCGCGGCGAGAGCACCTGGTACCAGTTGAGGTTGGCCGAGAGCGTGGTCCGGTCGTCGTCGCCCGTCTCGACCCCGTCGAAGCGGATCAGATCGACCGTGTCGAGGTAGGCGCTCAGCGACGCCTTGAGGCGCGCGTTCCCGCCGTCGAACTCCTTGCCCCAACTCCCTCCCAGACCGATCGAGGTGTAGTCGTACTCCTTGCTGAAGTGCAAGTTGCCGCCCACGTCCGTCGCCTGGTCCCAAAGATAGCTGAGGCCCAGGTCCAGCCCGAAGTAGAAGTCCCCCGAGGCCCCGGACTGACCGTCGAACTTGGAGAGTCGGTCGATCGACGCGCTCGAGACGTTGTCGTAGGAGAACATCGACGATCCGCGCAGGCGCGGGTTGAGGTCGGTCTCGAACAGGACCACCGGCTCGATCACGGTCAGCTCCTCGTCGAGGAACGGGTTGCCGTCACCCGAGTCTGGCTGCTGGAACAGGCCGAGCCGGAACGCCCAGGTGGTCGTCCCGGTGTCGTCGTGGCCTGGTCGGCCGAGAGGGTCCTCCTCGTCCTGGGCAGCCGCGGCGCCGACCAGCACGAGCCCGAGCCCTAGTAGCAGCCGCATCCGCCGCCCGCCAAAGAACCGACGCCGCCGATCGCGCCCTCACAGGAGTAGAGGACCTTCTGCTGGAAGTGGATCAGGGTCGGATCCTCGTCGAACTGCATGGTGACGTCGGTCAAGGCCTCGCGTTCGTAGAACTCGACCGAGGTGCAGGACGGCGCGAGACCGAGGAGCGGGAGGAGCACGAACCAGCGCGCCGAGCGGGAGAAGCGCATGTCGCCATCATCGGACAATCGAGCGGGTTCGCGCATTCGGACTTGTGCGGATTCTCGAGCTCGCGGGGCGTGCACACCGGTCGGACGTTCGTCGAGCGGCCGGGTCCCGGACTACTCCAGAGGCGCGTCCGCGAACTGACGGTCGTCTGAAAATCTTGACGACCGCCTCCACTTGGACTCGCTCGGTCGACCGTGCGAGGATGCTCCTGCATGGTCGAGCTCACCGCCCTCTTCTCCCTGATCGTCCTGTCCCTGCTCGCCGTGCGGGTCGGGACGGTCGCGCTCGTGAAGACCGGACTCACGCGCGACGTGGCCGCCTTCCAGGCCCAGTCGGCCTTCATGGGCGTCGGCTTCACGACCGCGGAATCCGAGTCCGTCGTCGGGAACCCCGTGCGGCGGCGCATCGTGCGCACGCTGATGCTGCTCGGCTTCGGCGCGATCACCTCCACCCTCGGCACCCTCGTGGTCACCTTCGCCCAGTCGGGGAGCGATCTGCCGCAGGGCGCAAAGATCCTGATCCTGCTCTCGTTCGTGCTCGTCCTGGCGCTGATCGTGCACGTGGGGCCCTTCGACCGACTCCTCGATCGGATCATCTCCGGCGCCCTCGAGCGCATGACCTCGCTGTCGACGATCGATCTGCACGAGGTGCTCAACCTCGACAAGGGCTATCGTGTCGCCAGCGCGACAGTCGTCGAGGCCTCCTGGCTCGCCGACCGGAGCCTGCGCCAGCTCGGCCTCGCGGACGAGGGCGTGCTCGTCCTCAACGTCCAGCGCGGCGGGACCCAGGTGGTCATCGGCACGCCCTCGGCGCGCACCCGCCTGCACCCCGGAGACCAGGTCCTGCTCTACGGGCTCGAGGCGGACCTCGCCGACCTGCACCACCGTCCGTCCGGAGACGCCGGCGACCAGCTCCACGCCGCCGCCGTCGCGCGTCAGCGCCTGCGCCTCGTGGGCGAGCGCTCGGAGGACGAGGCCGCCGAGGCCCAGGCCAACAGCGGCCAGGCCGAGGACGCGTGAGAGTTTGCCGGGGGGGCGCTGACTCCCCGCCGGGAACCGGTACCCTCTGCGGACCCGACCCCACTGCCATGACCGAGTACCAAGTCACCAAGTTCACCGTCGAGCCCGTCGAGGGCGACACTCAGATCGCTGTCACCATCCACGCCTCGGACGGCAACAAGTGGGAGTACGGAATCCCCTACAGCGCCTCGAGCGGTCGCTACACCTTCGAGGAGATCGATGTCCTCGCCATGGACTTCGGCGACGAGTTCGCCGAGGAGCTGACCGAGAAGATCGACGAGGTCATGGCGAAGCTCACCGGGGGGTGAGCCCGTCGCCGTCGGCCGCTGCCTGCGCCGACGCATCGTCTGCTTCCTCGACTTCGACCTCCACCGGCTTCGCCGCCAGCAGGACGTCGATGCGCGCGACCAGCTCGACGCGCCCCAGCAGACCCGCGTGACGACGTAGCACCTCGAGCCCGTCCCAGTCCGCGCGGGCGCCGCGCAGCTCGACCAGTTCGTGGAGCAGCACGAGGTTACCGGGGTCCGCCTCGAGCCCCGCCTGCAGGGCGCTGAGCTGAGCGTCCCCGTTCCCCATGCGCGCCTGGAGTTCGCCCATCAGCGCCCAGGCCTCGCCCCGCGAGGGATCGGTCTGGTTGACCCGCGACAGCCAGCCGGCGACCTGCGACAGCGGCGCGCTGGCGGGCAGGGTCAAGGCCAGCTGCGCCGCCTCGATGGCCTGGTCGTGGTCCAGGGGCCGCAGCGCCTCCAGGGCGCGGTAGGCGTCCAGCGCCTCGCGGCCCTGGTCGAGGGCCACGTGGGCCGTGATGCGTCCCTCCCACAGGTCCGCGGCCTCCGGGTCGAGGGTCGTCGCCTCGACCAGCACGCTCCGCGCCGCGGCCCACCGGCCTCGGCGCACGAACAGGCGCGCGAGCTCGCGGCGCACGGCCACCGAGTCCGGGTCCTGCCGGCGGGCCTCCTCCAGGGTCGCGATCGCCAGGTCGGGACTGCGCAGGCGCTCGTGGATCGCGGCGATCGCGAGGCGCACCTCGGTCGTCGGCGGCTGGGCGTTGCCGAGGATCCGCAAGGCGCCGCCATCG
>JAQBVH010000040.1 GCA_027623615.1 Planctomycetota bacterium
GCGGGTCGTAGCGCGGCTCGTGGATCGTCGTCTGCTTCATCCTCGCGGCGGCTGCCGCGACGATCTCCGCTGCCTTCTTCTTCTTGGAGGCTGAGTGAGGGATGAGCTCCTCTGCATCTTCCTCCTCCTCGTACTCCCACTCGTCCTCATCCTCCGCTTCTTCCTCGTACTCGGCTTCCTCGTCCTCGTCCTCGTACACCCACTCCTCGTCCTCACCGAGCTCCTCCTCCTCGTCTTCCGCGACGGGCTCGGCCTTCTTGGGCTTCGACTTGGAAGGCTTTTGCGGAGTGGTCTTCTGCTTCGCCGCGGCCTTGGACTGCGTGCCGGCCTTCTCGAGGTCAGCACCGCGCAGGAAGTCCCACAGCCCCTTCACGAGCTGCAGAGCCCAGGACCCCATCGCCTTGGCCATGCCCTCGCCGCGCTTCTCCTGGCGGTCGTCGACCCACTCACCGAAGGCCTTGAGGGCCGGGTAGAAGGCCATCTCGGTGGCCAACATGAACGAGATGCAGGACGAGGTCAGCAGCAGGATCCACAGCCCGAGTCCGCCGAAGCGGTCGACCAGCACCGGGGTGTAGACATAGGACAGGTAGCCGCCGGGGCCGTAGGGCAGCGAGCTCGACAGGCCCTCGCGGCTCGCCTCGCGGGCCGACAGCTCGGGTCCGAACCCGAGGTCGAGCACGAAGGCGAAGCTGAACACGAACACCAGCGCGCCCATGATCCGGATGGCGGGCAGGTCGACCTTCTTGCGCGCGACCACGATGCAGCCCCAGCACACACCGAGGGCCGCCAGGAGGTAGCCGGCCACCCCGAGGGCGGTCAACGCGCCGTCGGCGAGGTAGTGCCCGAGCAGCCCACCCAGGTTCTTGCCCGCGGCATCGGCCGCCCCCGGCGGCTTGTAGAAGGTCCAGATGCTCAGGAAGAGCCAGAGCGACCCGCCGATCATGGCCAGACCCGTCAGCTCGCGAACCCGGGCGGAGGTCGCGTCGTCCAGGGGCTCTCCGAACAAGAAACTCGACACGAGGGCGCCCAGGCGCCCCTTCTTGGCCGGCTTCTTCTTGCCCCCCTTCTTTCCCCTCGCGGCCAAACGTGACCCCTCGCTGCTGTGCTTCGTGATGCTTTGCGGTGTGCGGGGGGAGACCCACGGAATGGTCCCCCATGCCCTGCCAGGGTCGCAATTGGGAGGGGCCGATTCAACGCTCAGCAGCCAGCTCGACCCGGACATCCCCCGGATTTCTGGCCTGCGCAAGGAGGCTGGATTACTCGGCGCCCAATTTGGACAGCTCCGCCTGGGCGTTCACGTCCCCGGGCACGAGCTCCAGCGCGCGCCGCAGGAGGTCGCGCGCCTTGTCCTTCTCGCCGAGCCCGGAGTGGGCCTTGGCCAGGGTCACGAGCACGATCACGCGCTCCTGCCCGCGGCGCAGGAGCGTCTCGAGGGGCGCGAGCGCCTCCTGGTAACGCTGCGCGTCGACCAGGAAGGTCCCGAGGGTCGAGAGGGCCAGGTTGTTGCCCGGATTGGTCTCGACCAGGTCGCTCAGCTGATCGATCGCCTGCGACAGGCGCCCGGCATTGCGTACGAGCACCGCCTGGTAGAACGCGTCGAGCTCCCCCATGCGCTCCCGCGGCGCGGGCAGCCCCGTGTCCTCGAGCGGACCGGGGATCAGCGCGGATTCGGCCGCCATCCCGGCGTAGCCGAGCTGGCTGACGTCCACCCGGTCCTCGGCGTCGACGACATCCTCTTCCGTCCGCTCGAGGGCGCGCGCGTCCGCGAGGCGCCCGAGGGCCGCCCGCGCGCGGGTGACCCGCACGTCGTCCGGCGCGAACAGGTTGCTCGCCTCCTTCTCGTCCCCAGCCAGGTCGTACAGCTCGGGGCTCGTGCCGTGGATGTACTTCGTGTCGCCCTGGACCCAGGCCACGACCGGGCTCCAGCCATAGTTCAGGTAGCCGCAGTACGACTCCATGTAGACGCCGCGGTCGGCCGGGACAGGCCGAGCGAGGTCCTGCCCGTCCCCCGGAAACGGCTCGAGCCCCATGCCGCCGAGCAGGGTCGGGGCGACGTCGACCACGCTCACCGTCTCCTGGGAACGCTCACCGGCGCGCACGCTGCGCGGGAAGCGCACGAGCATCGGCACGCGCATCACCGCGTCGTAGATGAGCGCCGAGTGGGTCGCCTCCCCATGGCGCCCGTGGGCCTCGCCGTGATCGGCGACGACGACGATCAACATCTCGTCGAAGTCCGGCTCACCCCGCAATCGGTCGAGCAGCCGTCCCACCTCGCGGTCCATGGCGTGGACCTCGCCGAGATAGGCGCCGCCCGCCGCGCGCTCATCAGCTTGCGTGGGCTCGTAGGGCGCGTGCGGGTCGAAGTAGTGCGCCCACAGGAACATCGGCCGCCCCGCCGGTCGGCGGTCGACCAGGCCGATCGCGAGGTTGGTCACGCTCTGGGCCGGGCGCTCGGACATGTACATGCCCTTGCCACCGGCCACGGCGGGCTCCTCGAAGTGGTCGAACCCCTCTGCGAGTCCGTAGGGCGCCGCGAGGACCACGGCAGCGACGACTGCGCCCGTCAGCGCTCCCGACTCGCTCGCGATCTCAGCCACGGACCGCGCCGCCCTCGGCAGGGGCAGGTGCCCGTTGTCGCGCACGCCGTGCCGCAGCGGGAAGAGCCCGGTCAGCATCGACGCGTGCGCAGGCAGGGTCAGCGGCGCGACGGTCCAGGCGCGGTCGTAGACGACGCTCTCGGCGGCCAACTCGGTGAGCCGCGGGGTCACCCCACGGTCCTTGCCGTACAGATCCACCGAGCGCGGGGTGGTCGTATCGAGGGTGATCAGGACGGCCGAACGCGCGGTGCTCGCTCCCGGCTCCTCCTCCCCACCGCCACAGGACGCGACCAGGGCCGCGACCAGGGCTGCGACCAGGACCAGGGCAGGGACGGGGCGCACGGCGCTCAATCCCGATCGAGGAGCGAGACCAGCACCGCGGCCACCTCGGCCTTGGGACGGTCCTCGACCCGCGCCACCTCGCCCTCGGCGCCGAAGACCTGCACGGACGAACGCCCCGCGCTCAGGGCGCTGGCGTCGTTCAGGACGATGTAGTCGGCGTTCTTGCGCCGCAGCTTCTCGAGGGCGCGGCGTACGCCGTTGCTCGTCTCGAGGGCGAACCCGATCACCTTGCGCTTGCCCTTGCGGCGGGCAACGGTCGCCAGGAGGTCGGGGTTCTTGACCAGCTCGAGGACGGCGTCGTCGGCCCCGTCCTCCTTCTTCTTCCACTTGCCGCTCAACCTGCGGCGCGGGCGAAAGTCGGCCACGGCGGCGGCCATGAACAGGGCGTCCGCGTCGGCGAAGGACTCCTTGAGGGCAGCCAGCATCTCGCGCGCGGAGACCACGTCGACACGCTCGACGCCCTGCGGGGTGGGCTGGTTGACCGGGCCGGCGATCAGGGTCACGTGGTGGCCGGCCTTGGCCGCTGCCGCGGCGATCGCGAAGCCCATCTTCCCGCTGGACTCGTTCGACAGGAACCGGACCGGGTCGACGTACTCGCGGGTCGGACCAGCAGTGACCACGACGCGCAGGGCCTTGGCCGTACGCTTGCTGGTCTTGGAACTCGGCCGCGCGGCGGGGCTCACGAGCAGAGCTCCTGGATGCGCTTCACGATGTCGGCGGGCTCCGCCAGGCGTCCGGCCCCGGCCTCGCCGCAGGCCATGTGACCGCTGGCCGGCTCCATGACCTCCCAACCATCCTCCCGCAGGAGGCCCAGGTTCCGCTGGACCGCGGGGTGAGACAGCATCGTCGGGTTCATCGCCGGACAGAGGAGCCTCGGCACGTTGCGATCGACCGCGAGCAGCGCGGTCGTGACGAGGTCGCCCCCCAACCCGTGCGCCAGGCGCGCCGCCAGGTCGGCGGTGCAGGGCGCCACGACGACCAGCTCCGCGAAGCGCGCCTGGTCGATGTGATCCATCGCGCCGCGACGCTCGTCGCCGAACTCGGTCGAGGAGGCCGGGCCGCCGGTGACCGCCTCGAAGAGCTGGGTCGATACGAGCTCGGCCGCGCGCGGGGTCAACAGGGTGGACAGCTCGTGCCCGGCCTGGGTCAGCTTGCTGGCCAGGTCGCAGGCCTTGTAGACCGCGACCGAGGCGCTCGCGCAGAGGAGGATGCGGGCCATGGTCCCCAGTCTAAGCCAGCCCGGCCAGGGCCTGGATCTTGGAAACGGCGCCCTCCAGATCGTCGTTGATGACGACGTGGTCGTATTTGTCCCGCTCGCGCAGCTCGTCCTCCGCCTTCTGGAGGCGGCGCTCGAGGACCTCGGGCGTCTCGGTGCCGCGCCCCGTCAGGCGCTCGCGCAGGGTCTCGAAGTCGGGCGGCGCGATGAAGACGTAGATGCCGGGCACGTCGAGGGCCTTGAGCTGCAGGGCGCCCTGCACGTCGATCTCGACCAGGTAGACCTTGCCGGCGGCGATCGCGGCCTCCATCGGCGCGCGCAGGGTGCCGTACATGTTCCCGTGCACCTCGGCGTGCTCGATGAACTCGCCGGCCTCGATGTGGGCCCGGAACTGCTCCTTGGAGAGGAAGTGGTAGTCCACACCGTCGACCTCGCCGGGGCGCGCCGCCCGCGTGGTGGCCGAGACCGAGTAGACCACCCGCGCATCGGTCAGCAGCCGGTCGCAGATCGTGCTCTTGCCGCAGCCCGAGGGGCCGGAGATCAAGAGCATGCTGCCGGCAGCCATCAGGGTCACTCCACGTTCTGCACCTGCTCACGCAAGCGCTCGATGTTCGTCTTCAGGTCGACCACCATGTGCGTGACCGTCGCGTCGCTGCACTTGGAGCCGATCGTGTTCGCCTCGCGGAAGAACTCCTGGGCGAGGAAGTCGAGCTTGCGCCCGATCGAACCGCCCTCGTCGAGCAGCCCGTCGAGCTGGCCGAGGTGCGCCTCGAGGCGTGAGACCTCTTCGGACACGTCGAGCCGGTCCGCGAGCAGCGCGATCTCCCGGGCGAGGTCCTTGGGGTCGAGGGAGCTCCCACCAGCGAGCAGGTCCTCGACCCGCTTCTTCAGGGAGGCCTGGTGCTCCTTGACCACCTTCGGCATGCGCTTGTCGATGCGCGCCCGCAGCTTGGCGATCCGTGCAGCGTGCTTCTTGAGGTCGTCGGCCATGGCCGCGCCCTCGTTCTCGCGCATCCCGATCAGCTCGCTGAGGGCCTCCTCGAGCGCCTTGCGCACGAGCTTCTCGATGCGCGGATCCGCCTCGAGGTCGTCGCGACCAGCGACCACGCCGGGGAGGGAGAGCACGCTCTCGAGCCTGACGCCGCCTTCGAGGCCCAGCCGCTCGGCCATCGCGCGCAGGCGATCGGCGTAGGCAGCAGCGACGTCCTCGTCGAGCCGCGCAGCAGCCGCCCGGCCTTCCCGGCCGATGTGCACGAAGACGGTCACCGAACCACGTGCGAGCTTGCCGCGTACGACCCCGTCGAGCTCGGGCTCGAGGTGGGCTGCTTCGGCGGGGAGCCGTAGCTTGAGTTGCAGGTGGCGGTGGTTGACCGACCGCACCTCAGCCTTGACGGTCAATCCTTCGGCGACCACCTGGGCGGCGCCGAAACCGGTCATCGAACGCAGCACGCGGCTAGTCCAGGCTGGACTCGATCGAACTCTGGCCGGTGGTCTTGCGGTTCAACACGTGAATCGCCACCGCGCTCACGAGGAACACGAGAGCGACGAACATCGTGAAGCGGTGGATGCCGGAGGCCTTGACCCCGAAGGTCTGTTGACCGGCGACACCGAGCGCGTCTCCGAAGCCGCCACCCTTGCCCTCTTGGAGCAGGATCACGGTGATCAGGATGAGCGCCGCGAGGACGAAGACGATGTAGAGGAGGGTCGTGATGAAAGCAGTCATGACTACGACTTCCCGGCGTCGATGATCGGCAGGAAGAGTTCGGGCTTGAGGGAGGCGCCACCAACCAGCGCACCGTCGATGTCCGGTTGAGATAGCAGGTCCCGGGCGTTGTCCGGTTTGACGCTGCCCCCGTAAAGAATGCGCACGGCTGCGGCTCCGTCTTCGCCGACGAGGCCCGCGTAGAGACCGCGCACGTACGCGTGCACGGCTTGGGCCTGGTCGGGGGAGGCGGTGAGGCCCGTGCCGATGGCCCACACGGGTTCGTAGGCGATCGAGAGCCGGGTCAGGCGCTCGGGCGCAATGCCGGCGAGGGCGCTGGAGAGCTGGCGGCCGCAGACCTCTTCGGTCTGAACCGCCTCGCGCTCCGCGATCGTCTCGCCGATGCACAGCATGACGGCCAGACCCGCGTCGAGGGCTTGCAGCACCTTGGCGTGAAGCGTCTCGTCGCGCTCGCCGTAGACGTGGCGCCGCTCGGAGTGACCGATCAGCACCTCGCTAGCGCCGACGTCGGCCAGCATGGCGGCCGAGGTCTCGCCGGTGAAGGCGCCGGAGGCCTCCTCGCAGCAGTTCTGCCCGCCAACGAGCAACGGCGATCCGGCGCAGGTGCGCACGACCTCGTCGAGGTAAAACGCGGGTGGGAAGAGGTCTACGTCGACACCAAGCCCCGCGCCCTCGCAGTGCTCGCGCACAGCGGCGGCCAGCTGAACCGCGCCTTGGCGGTCCAGGTTCAGCTTCCAGTTTCCGGCGACGAAGGGGGTTCTCACGGCGTGATGAGGGTGGTCGGGCATGCTTGGCCGACGGTGACGAACCGGAGAGTATAGGTACGCCCCCAGAGGGCGTCCATCGCCCCACCACGACCAGCAACCTCCATGCTCGATCCCCTCCTGCGCCTGCTCCCCCTGGATTCCCTGCCCCGCACCGGCTGGGTGCTCGCTGGGGTCCCGGCCCCCGAATCGATCGCGGGTCACGTCCTCGGGGCGGCCCATCTGGGTCTGGCCCTGGCCGCGTGCCTCGATCCTCCCGTGGATCAGGGCCGGCTCCTGGGCATGATCCTGGTCCATGACCTGGCCGAGGCCGCCAGCGGGGACCTGCCCCAGGTCGCGGGCCGAGCCCTGCCCGAGGGGGCCAAGGCGGCCATGGAGGACACCCTGGCCCGCGGATTGGCCGGTCCCTTGGGCCTCGAGAGCCTCTGGGAAGAGTACGTCGCCGCCGCAACCCGCGAGGCCCGGCTCGCTCGCCTCTGCGACAAGCTCCAGCTCGGCGTGCGCCTGGTCGGGTACCTGCGCGCCGGTCAGGCGGGGCTCGACGACTTCCGGGGTGGGCTCGAGGACCTCGACTGCGCCGAGTTCCCCCCCGCCGCGGCGCTGCAGCGCGAGATCCTCGCCGCGATCGACGGTGGAGACGGCCCGCCGAGCGGGTAGGGTCCCTCCGTGCGCGCCTCCCATTGGATCGCCCTGGCCGGCCTGATCACCCTCGCTGTGGTGCTCGGGCTCGCGTCGCGGGACACCCCGCCGCTCCAGGCCAGCTTTGGGCGGGCCCCCGAGGAGACCGAGCTGGCCGTGCCGGACCTTGGAACCGGGGACACGCTCTTCGAGGGTCGCCTGCTCGGTCCGGACGACCGCTCCGTCGGTGGAGCGACCGTGCACGTGGTCCAGCGCGGCCGCCCGATCTGGGCCTTCACCGACGGGGACGGCGCCTTCGAGATGTCGGACCTGTGGTCCGGGCCGGTAGAGGTCGCGGTCCACGCCCCCGGCTTCCAGGCGGCGCTCGTGCCGAGCGAGGTCGGCATCGGGCCGGTCGAGCTGCGCATCACCGACCGACTGCCGGATCCAGAGCCCTTCGCCCAACCGGGACAGGGGGACGTCTTCGGCCGGGTCATCGCGCCGGGGCACGACCTCGCGGGGTTCGAGGTCTTCCTCCTCCCCGCCGCTGCACCGACCGAACAGGGCACCGGCGTCCCGCGTCGCACGCGCTGCGCCGCCGACGGAACCTTCGCCCTCGACGCGGTCACCCACGCCGAGTACGAGCTGCGCGTGCTGCCCCCCTGGGCAGCCGGCGGCTCGTGGCCGGACCTGATGACCGGGCTGGACCAGGACCCGGTGCGCATCCTGCATCCCCAGGCCGCCCCGCTCGAGGTGCCGCTCGCCGCCGGCTCGATCGCCGGCCAGGCCTTCGAACTCCAGGGTGGCGATCCGCTGGCGGGAGCGATGGTGGTCGTCCTGCCCGTCCCCGGACCCTCGGCCGCCACCACCCGTCGCTTCCCCCCCGTGCGCACGGACGACAAGGGCGCCTACCGCGTGCCGTGGCTACCGCCGGGTCGGTATCACGTGATCCTCACCGCCGGTCAGGAACGACGCGAAGGCGAGGTCGACGTGCCCGCCGGCGGCGTCGCCGACCCGGGGTTGTGACGCTCATCGAATGAGGCCCATGCAGGGCGAGCGTCTCCATGCTCCACCTGGAAGAAGCCAGATGGAGGCGGCAAGGACTACGAGATCCCCTACGGCGATCAGCAGGTGCGTGCGCTTCAAGGCGCCTGGAGCATTCAGCGATCTTCACTGCCCGGGATAGGCCGCACGTAGTCGTAGTAACCGATGAACATCTCTTCCCAGGTCTGATCGCCCCAGCGGACCTCGGCTTCGGGGTCGGGGTTGTTGAGGTTGGCGGCCGAGTTGTCGAAGTGTCCGATCACCTCGAGGTGCGCTCCCTTGGGCAGCACGCGCGGTTCGGGGTAGAGGTACGACTCCTGCCAGTTGAAGTCGAAGCGCGCTCGCAACAGGTCCACGCTCGTGCCGTCCTCGTTGTGCAGCACGTAGCGGAAGTCCTTGCCACGCTT
This sequence comes from Planctomycetota bacterium, assembly GCA_027623615.1. Taxonomy (GTDB): domain Bacteria; phylum Planctomycetota; class UBA1135; order UBA1135; genus JALWOP01. The sequence goes on from JAQBVH010000040.1 coordinate 8,712, forward strand.
GTGCATGTGCGGGAAGAACCCGAGCACGGACGTGTCGCGCCAGATGCGCTTGCGCGCGCGCACCTCGTGGTTCGCCTCCCCGGGCGGGATGCGCAGGTCCTCCTCGAACAGGGCGCCTGTGATGACCTCGTACTCCGGCTCGTCCTCGCAGAACTTCAGGGCGACGCTCGAGCGGTCGGAGCGCTCCTTGCCGTTGGGCGTGTAGTGCACCTGGAAGACGAGCTTGGCGCCCTTGGGCAGCTTCTTGCCATAGCCCTCGGGAAAGACCGAGGGGGTGTCGCCGGGGACGGCCACCGCGAAGTAGCTGCGGAAGTCGAGCTGGCGCGCGCGCTCGAAACGTGAGGCCTCGGAGTCGTCGATCAGGATCAACACGTGGTGCACCACGTCGGCCGCCCCGGGCTTGACCTCGATCGCCTGGACCCACTTGTCCTCGTCGAAGTTCGTGGGCGCGGTGAAGTACTGGTAGCGCACGACCCCCTCGCGCGGCACGGAGAAGCCCTCCTCGGGCAGCGCTCCGCGGCCGCGCATCCGGTCCTGCATCGCGAAGACCGCGTCGGGTTCTCCAATGCGCCAGCCGTCGGCGAAGGAGGGCGGCTCGGGGTCCTCGTCCGGGTTGCCGCGGGGCATCCCGTCGTCGATCCACTTGAGCAGGGCGGCCTTGTCGGAGTCCGCGAGGCGTCGCTCGTTCGCGAAGACCCCGTTGAAGTGCGGATCCGCGTTCCAGGGCGGCATGCGCCCGTCCTCGACCACCGACGCGATCATCTTCGACCAGCCCTTGGCCTGCTCGTAGGTCTCGAGGGAGAAGGGCCCGACCTGGCCCTCGCGGTGACAGTTCTGGCAGCTCGTCTGCACGATGCGCGCGACGTCGCTCGACCAGGTGACGGTCTCGGGCAGCTCCTCGGGCTCGAGCAGTGTCAACGCGCAGCCCGGCGCCTCGGTCGCATCGACCGGGACGGGTTCACCCTCCAGCACCGCGTCGAGCGCGTTCTTCAACCAGGTCCGGGTGGGCTTCGGGCGCGCCGTGCCCAGGTGGTACTGGTCGTCGACGGCGCCGCGATAGCGCAGCTCCCCTGCGCCGTCGAACAGGAACACCTCGGTGGTCGTCGTCGCGCCCAGGCTCCGGGTCAGCTCCTGGCGAAAGTCGCGCAGCACGGGGAAGGTGAAGCCGAGCTCGCGCACGTCCTCGGCGATCGACTCGCGCGAATCCTGGGGGTTCGCGTTGATCCCGAAGAAGCGCACGCCGGGGTACGCCTCGTGGATGGACTGCAGCCGCGGCGCGAGCTTGCCGGCGATCGGGCAGCCGACGCCGGTGTAGGTGATCAGATAGGGGCCGCCCGCGAAGAGCTCAGCGGCCTCGACCTCCTGGCCGGTCAGGTCGAGCAGGCCGACGTCGCTCCAATCCGCTGCCTGGGCCGACAGCGGGGCGGAGAGAACGAAGCCGAGGAGCAGGGGTGAGCAGCGCTGGATCATCACGGGTTCAGGTTAGTGCCGGGGTCCGGGCACATGCGCGGATTCTCATCCCGGCGCCTCTCGGAAGGTCCAGGTCGGCTGCCCGACGGCCTGCGATCCGCTATCCTCACCCGGTCCGATGCAGCCCGTCTATCTCGACAACGCCGCCACCACCCCCCTCGCTCCGGAGGTGCGCGAGGCGCTCGCCCCCTTCCTGGACGCGGAGTTCGGGAACCCCTCCTCCCGGCACCGCCTGGGGGTCCACGCCGCCGAGGGCATCGACCGGGCGCGCAGCGCGCTCGCCCGGGCCGTCGGCGGGCGCCCCGCGGACGTCCTCTTCACCTCCGGCGGGACCGAGGCCAACAACCTGGCTGTCCTCGGCGCCGCCCGCGCCCGGCGCGCCCACGGAGATGTGGTCGTGGTCGGACCCACCGAGCACCCCTCGGTGTTCGCCGCGGCCGAGGCCCTGCGCGAAGAGGGTTTCGAGGTGCGCGTCCTCCAGCTCGACGCGGCCGGCGACCTGGACCTCGACCACGCCGCGATCCAGCTCGACGAGCGCGTGATCGTCGTCGCGCAGATGCTGGTCAACAACGAGTTCGGCACGATCTACCCCGTGCGCGCCCTCGCGCGGCTCGTGCGCGCCCGCTGCCCCCGCGCCCACGTGCACGTGGACGGTGTGCAGGCCCTCGGCAAGGTCGAGCTCGACCTGACCGAGCTCGGCGTCGACTCGCTCGCGGTCTCGGCCCACAAGGTCCACGCGCCCAAGGGCACCGGCGCCCTGATCACCGCCGGCGAACAGCCCCTGCGCCCGCTCGTCTTCGGCGGCGGCCAACAGGGCGGCGTGCGCCCGGGCACCGAGAACGTCGCCGGCATCGTCGCCTGCGGGGAGGCCGCGCGCCTCGCCGACCGCGAGCTCAGCGAGACGCGTGCGCGG
>JAQBVH010000041.1 GCA_027623615.1 Planctomycetota bacterium
GGGTAGCCGGCCTCCCCCGCCCCCGCCACGCCCAACGGGCCTTGGATACCCTCGATGCTTCCTCGCGGCGGTCGCGCATTCAACGCGAACGGCCCGCGTGGAGTCGCTCCACGCGGGCCGCAGCGTGAGGGCTCGCAGCCGTCTACGGGGTGACCGTGTAGGCGGTGCCCGCGGTCAGCAACGCGCCGAAGCTGTTGGCCGCATCACGGGACCACCACTGGCAGTTGACCGTGGTGCCGGGGACCGACAGGAAGCCTGCCGGGGTGCCACCGAGGGCACCCGCAGCGAAGGCGTTCATGTCGAACGAGGCCGTGCCGTCGCACATGCCGGCCGCACCGGTCGTGCCGACCGGGTTGCCGCGCAGGATGCTCGCGACGCACAGGCTACCGCCGAGCAGCGGCGTGTTCGCCGAGCCCTGGTCGGTGTAGACCATCAGCGCGAGGCCGTTGCCAGGCAGGTTGTTCGCGTTGACCGTGAAGCCCGAGGTCTTGCTCGCGCGCGGGTTGCCGGCGGTCCAGATGGTCGGGACCGTGCCGCAGGAGTTCACCTTGGGCGCGCAGAAGTTGCCGTTCGAGAGCGCGACGTCGACGGCCGCCAGGCAGTCGATGCGGCCGGCTCCGTAGACGTTGTCCTTGCCGCTCGTTCCGAGGTCCACCGCGGTCCCCTCCAGGATCGCCTTGACACCGAATTGATCGAGGGTCGGGTCGGCTTGCAGGAGCAGCGCCGCCGCGCCCGCGGTGTGCGGCGTCGCCATCGACGTCCCGGCGAAGGTGGTGTACCCGCTGCAGAGGTTGTGGGACACGGTGGCGTTGCCCTCGGCGCAGACGTCGGGCTTCGTGAGGCCGGGAGGGAAGGGGTGATCGTTGTAGGGCGCGATGTTCTGCCACGTCACCGGCCCGCGGCTCGAGAAGCCCGAGATCAGGTCGTTGCAGCTGACCGAGCCGGCCGTGATCACGTCCGGGACATCACCCGGGGTGCGCACGTTGTCCGGGTCGTTGATGCTGCCGCCCTCGTTACCGGCGGCGTAGATGACTACCAGGCCGGTCGCGATCGCGTTCTCGCAGGTCATGCGCCAGGTGACGCGGTCGGGATTGGTGTTGTGGGGCCAACCCAGGCTGGCCGTCGAGATGTCCGCGCCGTTGTCCACGGCGTACTGCATCCCGTCCCACACGGTCTGCTCGCCCGAGAAGCTGTTCCAGAACTTGCAGGTCATGATCCGGGCGCCGGGGGCGACGCCGCTGGCGGTCCCGCCCGTCCCGTCACCAGCGACGGTTCCGGAGACGTGCGAACCGTGCCCGAAGGTATCGTCGATGTTGCTGTTGTTGCTCTCGAAGTTCCAGCCACGGACATCGTCGATGAACCCGTTGTTGTCATCGTCGATGTTGTTGCCCGGGATCTCGTCCGCGTTCCGCCACAGACGATCGTTGATGTCCGGATGGCTGACGCAGATGCCCGTGTCGATCACGGCCACGGTCACGCCGGCGCCGTTGATGCCGCGCTGGTTCCAGACGTCCGGGGCGTTGATCAGGTCCAGGCCGCAGGTCGGGGTCCCCGCCGGGGCGGCCAAGGGCATGGTCGTCAGGATGTCGTGAATCTGGAGCTTGACGTTGCGGTGCACGTAGGAGACGTCCCCGCGCGAGGCGAGCTCATGCACGACGGCCGGCGTGACCTCGGCGCCGATCATGTTGTGCAGCCAGAACGGGTTGACGCCCTGGGCGTTCCGCTCGGCGAGGAGCGCCAGGAGCTCGCCCTGGGTCTGCGCCGCGACCTGCTTGAGGTAGGCGACGGTGACTTCGCGGCGCTCGGCCTTGGTCAGCCCGGCGGCCAGCGCGTACAGCTCGGCGGTCTGAACGTGATCCGCCAGCACGATCGTGACCGGGATCAGGTCGTCCGCGGCGGCGGCGGCGAGCACGGAGGGGAGGTCTCCGCGGAGCTTGTCGTTCAGCTCCTGAGCGAGGGAGGGCGTCGCCAGGAGGGCGACGATGGGAAGCAAGCGATGGATGCGCATGGGATCTCGGTGTCAGGCGAGAGGTCGAAGGGGGTGTGCCAGGCTGGGACGGGTTCCGGCGCCAGCGCGTCGAGCCTAGCAGAGGTGTTCCGAGTTCTGGGTCACTTGTTCAGGCACCCTCGCAGAAGCCATACGCAGCCTGGCGCCCGGCTGCGGCGCTCCCCCAGCTCCGCCTCGCATGGACACATGGCGTGGGGCACCCCGGCCCGCTACGCTTAGTCATGCTCGCGGCGACAACGATCCTCTCCCTGACCGCTCTGGTCATCCCGCAGGACGCGCCTGGGAAGCAGCCGCCCAACATCCTGCTCCTGACCGCGGACGATCTCCTGGTGGAGGCCGTCGGCGTCTTCGGGTGCCCCACCGAGGGGACGACCCCGCACATCGACGCGCTGGCTGCCCAGGGTCTGCGCTTCGAACACGCCCACGTCGTGATCGCCTCGTGCCGTCCCAGTCGCAACGCGATGCTGACCGGGCGCTACCCGCATCTGATCGGCGGCGGGGGCTTCGAAGACGTCGCCGTCCCGGGCATCCCGATGTTGCCCGCCCTCCTGGCCGAAGCGGGCTACGTCACCGGCGTGCTCGGCAAGGCCGATCACTCGACCCCCAACGAGGAGCTGACCTGGGACCACTTCGTGCAGCCCACCGACCTCGGGGATGGACGCAGCCCGGAGCTCTACGCGGCGGCGACCACGGCCGTCTTGGTCCAGGCACAGGAGGAGGAGCGTCCGTTCTTCCTGATGGTCAACACCCACGATCCGCACCGCCCGTTCTTCAGGGCGGGTGACATCAAGCGCACCCAGGGTCAGGCGACGCGGCCGATGCGCCCCTCGCGGATCTATGAGGCGGAGGAGGTCACGCCCCCCGGTTTCCTCCCGGACCTGCCCGAGGTGCGCACCGAGTACGCTCGCTATCTCAGCTCGGTCCGCCGCGCCGATGACGTGGTAGGAGCGGTCCTGGCCACCCTGGAAGAGGCGCAGGTGGCCTCGAACACGATCGTCGTGTTCCTCTCGGACCACGGGCCGCCGCTGCCCTTCGCGAAGAGCAACTGCTGGCGTGCGAGCACACGCACGCCGCTGATCGTGCGCTGGCCGAACCACGTCGCCGCGGGGGCCCTCGACGCCGAGCACCTCGTCTCGAGCCTGGACCTGATGCCGACCCTGGTGCGCGCGGCCGGACTGGAGCTCCCGCAACACCTCGATGGGCGTGACCTCGGTCCGCTCCTGCGTGGGGAAGCGCCCGAGGCGTGGCGTGAGCATGTCTTCACGCAGTTCCACCGGACGGTGTCGCAGCACGAGTATCCGATGCGCGCCGTGCTCACCCGGCGCCACTCCTACGTGTTCAACCCCTGGTCCGACGGGAGGCTGCAGTTCCGTTGCGAGTCGATGGGAGGCCTCACGTGGGGAGCGATGGAGCGCGCCGCGGCGGACGATCCTGCTGTGGCGCTGCGGGTGCAGCTCTATCAGCTGCGCCTGACCGAGGAGCTCTACGACCACGCGAGCGACCCCTGGAGCCTGGTCAACCTCGCCCAGGAGGAGGACCACGCCCAGACCAAGACCGCCCTGCGCGGCGCGCTGCTCACATGGATGGAGCGGCACGACGATCGGGTCCTCGAGCAGCTGCGCGCGGTCGTGGACTGAACTACTCGTCGTCGTCCTTGTAGCGACCCCACAGGGGCTTGCGCAGGGTTGCCGACCAGGTGGCGTGCCGCGCCGACAGCGCTGCGAGGCGCTCGGTGTGTTCGGCGGCCACGTTGCTGGCTTCGCCCGGGTCGGCGCGCAGGTCGTAGAGCTCGGCGTCACCCGACACGGGCAAGACCAGCTTCCAGTGGTCCTCGAGGAGCGCCCCGCTGCCCTGCCGACGCCAGTACAGGTCCCGCGACGGTAGCGACGCCTCGGTGCCGCGCAACCACGGACCGAGGTCGATCCCGTCCAGGTCGGGGATCGCGCCGCCGGCCAGCCCTAGCGCCGTCGGCGCAAGATCGAGCAAGGAGACGACGCCATCGAGTTTCGTTCCAGGCGTGATCGTGCCCGGCCAGCGCGCGAAGAGCGGCACGCGCACGCCACCCTCGTACGCCAGCCCCTTCCCGCCGCGCAGGTCACCATTGTCCGCGGTGTTCTCCTCGGAACCCCCGTGGTCGCTGGTGAAGATCACGAGGGTCTGCTGCGCGATGCCGCGCTCGTCGATCGCTGCCAGGACCCTGCCGACCGCGTCGTCCATGGCCTCTGCCATCGCGACATACCGGCGGCGACGTAGAGGCTCCACCTCCGCGTGGGCGGCGAGGCGCTCCTCGGGCGCCTGCATCGGACCATGCACCGCGCTGAACGCGAGCACGAGGAAGAAGGGCTCGTCCTTCTTGCTCGCGCTGACGTAGCGCGCCGCCACCGCGCCGAGCTCGTCGGTGAGGTACGTGAACTCCTCCGCGACCAGCTCCCCGTCGATCTGCAGGGCCTCGTCCGGCTTGGCCTCGGGCTTGGGCCAGTAGGCGCGCGAGCCTGCCAGGAACCCGTGGAAGTGGTCGAAGCCGTGCTCCATGGGATGCGCGGCCTCCCCCCAACCGAGGTGCCACTTGCCGACCAGGGCCGTGTGGTATCCGGCGGCGCGCAGGGACTCGGGCAAGGTCTGTACCCGCGCGGGCAGGCCCTGGAACTGGAACTGGCCCCGGGGCAGGTTTGGTCGGCTCTTGTAGACGTTCGACTCGAAGCCGAAGCGCTGGGGGTAGCAGCCGGTCAGGAGGCCCGCCCGCGAGGGACCGCAGATCGCGCTGGCGGCGTAGGCACGGGAGCAGCGCAGCCCGCCCGCAGCCAAGGTATCGATATGAGGTGTCGCCACCTGGTCGCTGCCGTGCAGGGACAGGTCCGCGTAGCCGAGGTCGTCGGCGACGAAGAGGATGATGTTGGGTCGCGGCGCGTCCTCCTGGGCGCTGAGGAGCGAGGCGAAGCACACGAGGAGCAAGGCGCGCATGCAGTCAGGGTAGCTCACTGGGGCGGCGCGGGGCTGCAGCCGAGCTCGAGGAGCCCCCCCGAGACCTGCGCGAGCGCCCCCGCCTCCCGGCGGCGTCCCTCCCCGGACCAGGGGCCGTGGCTCCTCGGGCGCCTGATTGCCGCGGTCCAACCCCGGGTGCGAGTCCAGCACGAGCGGGCCGTCTCGTTCGATGAGCGTGCGCGCATGCCGCCGCGCTCGAACGACCGCCCTACTCGGTGTGAGCGAGGACGAACTCGCCGATCGCCCGCGCGAGGAGCTGGTTGCCGAGTTCGTTGAAGTGGCAACAATCGTCGATGTAGAGCGCGCTCTCTTGCTCGGCGAAGACGCCGGTCAGGTCCGCGTACGCGACCCCCGCTCCCAGCAACTCCTCACCGGCCGGCCGCAGGGCCGCGTAGCCCGCCGCCGCGTGACGGCCATAGACGTGCTCGCGATCGATCGCCACTTCGCGCTCCTGCGCGCTCAAGGGCTTGGACCCCTCGACGTACTGGTTGGGCTGGAGAACGTGGTAGTAGTCGATTCCGTTCGCCACGCAGAGCCGGTGGAGCTGCAGCGAGCTGTCCCGCCAGATCGCCGCCAAGGCCTCGGGTCCGTTCGCTCGCGCTCGACCCCTGGGGTCGGCCACCGGCTCCGCGCGCAGGGCGACCTCGAGCGCGCGTTCCGCCCGGGCGAGGTCACGGTCGCGCCACGACCAGACCGCGCGGCGGGTCCACGACCAGCGCAGCTGGGAGCGCAGGGCCGCGTCGGCGTGGTGGGCGCGCTGCCGGCGAACGTAGGCGAGCTCCCCGAGCATCGGGGTCGCGACCTCGGCGTCGTAGGCCCGGAAGAACCAGTCACGTGGGTAGGCGCGGTCGACGCCCTTGAGGGCGTTGCCCGAGGCGTGCAGGGTCACCTCGTTGAAGCCGTCGATGTTGACCAGCAGGTCGAGGTGACCGCCGAGGGCGAGCAGGTAGCTGAGGGCCATCAGCTGCTGGGGCTGCTTGTAGCCGCCGAAGGCGAGCACGACGAAGCGTACGCGCTTGCCCTCGAAGCTCGGGTGCAGGGCCAGCTGCGACGCGAGCTCCTTGCGTCCGTGCTGGGCGAACAGGCCGGCCACCGAACCGCCCGTGATGCCGACGACCAGGCTGTCCTCGGCCTCGTCGTGGATCGGGGAGTCGGGTCGATCGAAGCCGGGATCGTTGAGCCAGACCCCATCGTCGAGGCGAATGCGCGCCGAGGAACGCGGCAGGTAGCCGACGTAGGGGTGGAGGACCTCCCGGCGCAGGTGCTCCGGGCCGCGATGCAGGCTCCCCTCGTCGGCGGCTCCGCCCTCCTCGGCCAAGGCACCGGCGCGGGCGCGCAGCTGCTCGGTCACCCAGGCTCCGCTCGGGCGAGCACCGCGCAGCTTCCAGAGCACGACGAACCCGGCACCCTCGGCCAGGACCGCAAGGAGCACGAGCGAGAGCAGCAGTTTCCACGCGCGAAGTCGCCGCGCAGGAGCGTCGGGGGGAGCGCCCATGGATCAACAGCTTACGGACTGCTCCTCGCAGCGGCGTGAATGTCCGCGGGTCGGCCGGCGTATGCTCTCGGCATGGCCACCATCCTTCGTCACCGCGAGTCGGGCGAGCGGTACATCCTCATCGGCTCGGGGCTCGGCATGTTTCGCTCCGTCAAGCCCCACTGGTTCTTCGGAAACATGGGGCAGGAGAAGCAAGAGGGTGTGCACCCCTGCGTCGCCGTCTCCGACGCAGCGGGCAAGCTGAGGTGGTTCGACTCGGAGGACATGGAGCTCGTCTCGGTCAACGGCATGCCGCCCGCCGAGGCCCTGGCCGGGGCCTGATCCTGCTCCGCCCTACGCCACTGTCCCCAGGCTGATGGACCCTTCGGCCACCGCCTCCTGGCAAGCGCGGCGTCGATGGTGGTGTGATGCCGACGCACCATCCCCACCTCGCTCGCAACCTCACGCTGACCTACCTCGCCCTCGTCGCGTCCCTCAGCGTGTTCGCCGTGTGGCCGTCCCTCGCCCTGGGCGAGTGGACCACCCTGGTGATCACGATGTACTGGACGTTGCTCCTGGCCGGAATCGTCGCGGTCTATGCAGTGACGGTGGTCTGCTTCGGCGGCGAGGACGACGCTCACTCCGCGTAGGCGCGCACCTCGGTCAGTCGACTGAAGCTCGGGAAGGTCAGCCCGTGGCAGCCGCTCGTCAGGAGCTTGAGCTGGGCGACGCGCCTCGGCGCGAAGGTGTGGACCACGTGGTTCGCCTCCCCACGTGAGGACGGCTCCGTCTTGCCCACCCGCTCCCAGGCTTCTCCGTCGGGCGAGACCCACAGCTCGTAGAGTTCGTGGCTCTTGCCCACCGCGGTCTCGTACACGACGACGCGGCCAACGAGCGCCGGCGCGCGCAGCTCGATGACGATCTCCAGGGGCTCCGGCTGGGTCGGGAAGCCCAGGAAGTGATCGAAGCGGTCGTCGAGTCCGTTCGTCAGTCGCTCGGGCCCGAAGTGCGGTTGATGGGCGCCGCGCGAGGCGCTGACGCGGCCGCGATACGCCAGGTTGTCCGCCTCGGCTGCCGGATCCGCGTACGGCAGCTTGGGCAGCTCGACGCCGGCGAGGACTTCGAACAGCGCGAGCTGCACCTCGAGGCGCGGCAGGAAGCCCTCGAAGTCCTGTTCGCCAGCTCGGTTCCAGGCGCCTGCAGCCGCGGCCATCAGCCGGGGCGCGCAGAGGGCCAGCACGTTCTCCTCGCGCCCTTCCCACCAGGGCATCAGGCAGCCGAGGATCCCCTCCGACGTCGTGGTGACCTCCGGCTGCGCGAAGGTCGGGTAGCCGTGGTCGATGTGGGCGAAGCTGCGCGGGTTCCAGCCGTAGAGACGATCGAGGGAGACCGCTGTGAACATCGTGCGCGGGTAGTGGTCGACCACGTAGAACGGATCCCACGCTGCGTTCACGACCGAGTAGCCCGCGTCGAGCATCGCCTGGGCGCGGAAGTTGACCGTGTTCCAGTTCACGTGCACGACGCTCTCAGCGACCTTGTTGTCCCCCTCGCCGAGCGGCGGCCCCTCCCAGACCAGCGTCCTCTTGCCGTTGGCACGCACGACCTCGTTGAGGCGGTTGAGGAACGCGCGCTGGGCCTCGACGGGGACGCCGTAGGCCTCGTCGCCTCCGACGTGCACGTAGGCGCTCGAGCGGAACACGCTGCAGAACTCCGCGATCAGCGTCGCCACCCCCTGCGTGGCTGCGTCCGAAGTGGCCAGGTCGGTCGGGGTCTTGCCGAAGACCTCGGGGTACTCCCGGCGCAGGATCGTCGAGTGACCGGGCACGTCGAGCTCCGGCACGAGCATCACGCCGCGGGCGACGGCGTAGGCCTCGAGCGCTTCGAACGCCTCCCAGGTCCAGCCGGCTCGTTCGCTGTAGAGCCCCGGGTAGGCGCGTGACGGCCAGCTGAACAGCTGATCGTCGCTGAGGTGCAGGTGCAGCACGTTCGCCTTGACCAACCAGGACAGGTCGACGAGCCGGCGCAGGGTCTCGGGGCCGTGCGGGTTGCGGCCCATGTCGACCATCATCCCGCGGAAGGGGAGGTCGGGCTGATCCGTCACGTGGACCACCGGGAGGATGGGCGTGCCCTCGGGGACGCGCGTGAGCTGGAACAGGGTCGCTGCTGCCCGCGCGGCGCCCGACGGGTCTCCGCACTGGACCTCGATCGGACCATCGCCGACGAGGGCATAGGCCTCGGCGGGCAAGGTCGGTACGTGCACGAAGCGCAGGTCCGCCGGAGCGCCGCTCGTGACGTGCCGCACAGCCTTGGCGCCCACCCGACCCCAGGCCTCGATCAAGGCGCCGGCTTGCAGGGCGAAGCGCGGATCACTCGCAACGCTCTGCACGTGCACCTCGCCTTCCCCGAGCGTCAAGGAGCGCGGCCTCGGGACGGTCTGCCATGCGCTGCAGAGCAGGAGTGTGAAGATGGACAGTAGGGCGTGCGCCGAGGCTCGAAGCATTGGAGCAGCTTAGGGTGCTGTTGGGCCTCCGAGGTGTGGGAGACACGTCAACTCTCGCGACCCCGCGGGTCACGAGGGTCGAGCGGGCGACGGGGTTCAGCGACGGGCTTCAGCGACGGGCGAGAACCTGCTCGGCCAGCCACTGCCCGAGCCAGACCACGCCCTCCGTGTCGATCACCAGTCGCTTCGGCTGGGGCGGCAAGCCCTCGACGACCAGGTGCACACACTGCTCGTCGGCCGCCGCCACCGCGGCGACCCCCGCGAGCACATCGAGGTTGTTCACGCTCTCGTGGTCGGTCGGCGGTTGCTGGCTGAGGTACCAGGTCAGCTCGGGTAGACCCAGGTCCTCTCGGGTTTGGCCGATCAACGCTGCCACGCGCGCCGGCGCCTCGCGGCGGAAGGGATGGAACGACATGTCGTTCTCACCCACGTGGTAGACGATGCCCGCGAGCCTCACCCGATGGCCGCGCTCCTCGAGGTCGGCGATCGACTCGCGCACGAAGGCCAGGAAGGCCGGGTAGAGGTTGCGGTCCGTCGCGACGCTGCCCGCGGGCGTCCAGTCCACGATCTGGGATCCGGAGTGGGTGAACTTGGCGATCGCAATCGGCGTCCGAACCTCCTTGGCGAGGGTCGCCGCGAAGGAGAGTTCCGGACCAAAGGTGTCGTAGAGCCCCGCGGGCCCAAGCGCCTCCCAGCTGTTCGAGGTGTGCACGCCTCCACCCAGGCTGTAGCGAAACGGGATCTTCGTGTTCGGGCGTGCGAGCGCCTCGCCGCCCTGCGTGGACGCGAGCTGCTGCACGAACGCGCGCTCGCCCTCCATGTTGCGGTGGCCGGCGAGCACGTACAGCTCGACCTCGCTGCCCTGCGCGTGGGGCCAGCGCTGCAAGGTCTCGCGCGGCGGATCCGCCAGCCCCAGGTTGGCCAGGTAGGCGTCCGCGTAGTTCACACCGTGCTCGAGCTGCCCCAACGTGCCGTAGTGGTAGTGCAGACCGACGGGGTTGCCGATCTCGACGCCCACGTGGGAGGTCGGAACGTACTGCGCCAGCGGATCCGCGCTCGTCGCCGCCTTCTGTCCCTGGGAGATCGCGAACATGCGCGGGCGCAGGTCCATGCCCCAGATCGTCTTCGTGCACAGCTCACCGACGTAAACGCGCAGCTGCGGCGCCTCGAGGTCACGTCGCAGGCAGGCCAGGAAGCCCGCGAGGTTCGCACCGTAGCTCGCCATGTACTCCTCGTTGAACATGTCGTTCTCGCCCTGGTGCCACATCAGGCCTTCGAGGCGATAGCGCACCTTCTCACGATCGAGCTCTGCGAGCGCAGCGCGCACGGTCTCGAGCAGCAGCGGGTACATCTCGAAGCCCGAGGGCTCTTCCGGATTCCAGTCACCGCCCAGGTGCGTCCCGCCCGCGGCGACCTTGAGGATCGCAACCGGCGCGTCGATGCGGCTGGTAACCTTGCGCGCGAAGCTCAGCTCGGGACCGACGACTCCGTTGACCGGCTGCAGCGCGACCCAACCGTCGGAGCGGGTCTTGTTCTCACGGCCGAGCACGTAGCAGAAGCGCACGTCCTCCTGCGGCTCCTCCAACCCTGCGAAGGGCGGGAACTGCGCGACGTCCTCGACGCGGGAGTCCGAGCCGACCATGTTCGACTGTCCGGCGAAGAGGAAGACGCGGGTGACCTTGTCGTCGGCCAGCGCGGCAGCGGCGAGGAGGAGAACGAGGAGAAGACGCATTGCCCAAGGATACGAGCGACCGCAATTCGGAGTGGCACGCCAAGTTGCGCCCGACTGCAAATGTGTGCCGCACCATTCCCGGGGACGTGCGGCACCATATTTCGGTCCGGCGCAACTTGGAGTGCGGCTCGCGCCCCTTCGTCCTCGCCCTCGGTCCGCGCGCATGAGTACTCCTCCGATCCTGCTCCTGCCCAGGCTCGGCGCCACCGCAGAGGTCTTTCGGCCTCAGCTCGTGCCGAACGACTCGAGGGCGGATGGCATGTCCCTCAGCCTGTCGCACCCGGAGCGGGTGACCGACCTCCTGCGCCGCG
>JAQBVH010000042.1 GCA_027623615.1 Planctomycetota bacterium
GTCCCCCCCGGCTTGGTGACCATGGGGTCGTCCTCGGCGAAGGCGAGGCCGAGGTCGACCAGGCGCGCCTTGCCGTGGCTGTCGATCAGGATGTTCGAGGGCTTGATGTCGCGGTGCACGACGCCCGCCTCGAACGCGTGCTGCAGGGCCTCGACCAGGGGCAGGAAGAAGCGCAGGGCGTCGCGCTCGCTCAGCGGGCCGCGCTCGTCGACGCGCTCGCCGAGGGAGATGCCCTCCACCAGCTCCATCGCGTACCACCACAGCCCGTCCTGCTCCCCCATGTCGATGGCGGAGATGATCCCCGGGTGCGCCAGCCGCGCGGCGGTGCGCGCCTCGCGCTGCAGGCGCCGCACCGCGGACTTCGAGCCCATCAGCTGCGTGTGCAGCACCTTGATCGCCACCGGGCGGTCCACCGCCAGCTGGACGGCGCTGTAGACCACTCCGGTCGCGCCGCGTCCGAGGACACCCTCGATGAGGTATCCGTCGATCTTGGGGAGTGGGTTCTTGAGGGGCTTTTGGCTCAACGATCTCGGCGTCGACGGCGGCGGGAACCGCCGTCCTCTTCCTTGACTTCTTCGGCGCCTTCGAGGAACCACTTGCGCCAAGCTTCGTCCGCTTGTTTCCAGTTCATGCCGACCGCGGCCTGAAAGGCTGCGTCATAGCGGGCGTGGCGCCCCGGGTTCTCGTAGAGGATGCGCTGCGGGGGCTTCGGCGAGGAGGCGCGCAGGGAGGCGTGGAATTTCTCGAGGCCGCCCGCGTGGCTCGACAACCAGGAGCAGATGACCATGCCCATGGCGATGTCGAGCACGGTCAGCTCGCCGAACTGGCGCTTGGACAGGTCGTCGAAGCTCGGCATCTGCGCCGCGCCGCCCTCGAGGGCGGCGAGCAGGTGCGCCCTCCAGTGTCCCTCGCGGAAAAGCTTGGTGTCGAAGACGTACTCGACGGTCTGCTTGCTGGACTGCGTGCGACCGGTGGCGGTCTTGGTCACGATCGAGGCCGGCTGGCCCAGGCACATCACGTCGATGCGTTCGTGCACCTGGAACTCGAAGTGGACCGCGTAGCCCTCGTCGAACCAGGGCGGCAAGAGGCGCCCGTCGTAGCGATGCCGGTTGAGGAGCAGGTGCCCCCAGTGGTGGTAGCTGTGCCCGGCGAGGTGATCCTCCGGCCGCCCCTTGACCCGCGCCGACGAGCAGCAGAACGGGTCCCAGTACATGAGCCCGTGGGTCTGCTTGACCACGTCCGCCCACTCCGGCGGAACGGTATTGGTCAGTGAGGCGAGGTAGTCGACCGTGTCGATGTACTGATCGTTGTCGCGGCCCCAAACGTACATCTCGGCAGCACGCCCTCCGAGCAGCGCCACGCCCTCGGGCGCGTCGAAGGACTCGTCGAACAGCTTGCGACCCGTGACGAGTCCGGCGCTGATGCCCTCGAGGAATTCGCGCTTGAAGGGACCGACGACGGCGTGGTCGGGGCCGAGCACCACCTCGCCCTTGACGCCCGCCTGCGCGAGCACGGCCGCCCCGTGTTCCTGGGCAAGGGCGACGTGAGCGAGGATCCACTGACCATCGACGCTGGTGTACCCCTGGGCGGCCTTCTGGTCCGCGAGGGTCATCCACTTGCCCTCGTGATAGACGAGCCCAGCGTCCAGCTTCTCCTTCTCGGTGACGGTGACCCAGCGCTCGCCATGCTTGACGAGCCCACGCTTGAGCATCTCAGCGTCATCCTCGCGCAGCTTGAGCTTGGCCAGGTCCTCCTCGGTCACCCACTGGCCCTTGTACTTGACGAAGCCGAGCCAGGTGTTGGCCCCCGCGTGGTTGGGCTCGAGCTCCTTGGTCCTGCGCATGGCGCGCCTGGCCTGGGAGCGCAGCTTCTGCTCCGCCGCCCAGGTCCCGACCTCGAAGAAGTCGGCCGCGGTCTTGGCGGCCTTGTAGCGCGCGTCGAACTCCTGACGCGGCGTGCGCCCCTTCTCGATCTTGCTGACCTCGGAGGCCTTGAAGGTCATGTCGCCGAACTCGGTCGTGAAGACGACCTCGGTCTCGGTCTCGGACTTGACGGTGCCCTCGAAGCGGCGGCCATCCTTCAGGAGGATCGTGTCGGCCGCTGCCGGGAGGGCCAGGAGCGGGAGGAGCAGCAGCAGCAGGGTTCGTAGGCGCATGGTTCTGGGTGCGGAGGCACCCAGTGGAGCACCTAGCCCCCGACGCGGCAACGGTTTCGGGTTGTCGGGCGACCGATCGCTCTCATCGGAGTTCGGCGTGCGTAGGCTAGCTTGCGCCATGCAAGCTCCGGGCTGCCACAAGGTCAGGTGTGTCGCCGAACAACACTCACGCCTGCGGGGGAGGCGTAGGCGGCCCCAACGGGGTCGCCCAGGCCTTCCGCCCCTTTCCCGAGGTCCACGATGTCGATCGCCGCACCCCTGCTCGCCCTCTGCTCGCTGCTACCGCTGTACCAGGACGACCCTCCGCCCGACCCGATCGCGACCGTGCGGGGCAGGCTCCTGCTCCCGAGCGGCGTCCCTGCGGCGGGGATCCGCCTGAAGGTGAGCGGCTGGGGTGCCAACTCGGACCGCATCCTGGAGTTCGGCCACCCGCGCCAATGGACCGACCCCGAGGGGGTCACCGACGCCGAGGGCCACTTCGAGCTGAAGTTCCTGCCGCCACGCGCCTTCCAATTCACCCTCGACGCGCATCCTGAGGGCTTCGGGCCCCTGACGTGGCGTTGGACGGAGATCGCGCTCGGGGAGACCAAGGACGTGGGCGAGGTGACCCTCGTCGCCGCGGGGACGGTCGTGGGCCGCATCCTCGACGCCCGGGGGGAGGTCCTGGTCAAGGGCTGGAGCGTCTCCGCGGAGCCGCCACGGGAGCTTGTCATCGGCGGGCGCACCTCGAGCTACGTCTACGGGGAGCTCGACCCCGAGACCGGGGAGTTCCGCATCGAGGGCCTTCCCGCCGGAAGGGTGAGCATCCGCGCGAGGGCGAGCTCGGGCGAGAGCACGGACACGGTGAGCTGCGAGGTCGTCGGCGGCGCGGAAGTGGCGGTCGTGCTGCGCTACGACGGCCCGGACCTCGCGCGGCGGATCACGGTCTCCTACTCCAGCGCCCCCTTCCGCATGTTTCGGCCTACCGCGGACGCCGTGACGCTCGTGGACGAGGAGGGCGGGGCGCGACCCGCGCAGGAGGTCGTCGGCTCCTCGAGCCGGGTCTGCTTCGACGACCTGCCGGAGGGCAAGTACACAGTGGTGATCTCCAACCCGCGCTTCCAGCCCTGGAGCCAGGCCGACGTCACCCCCGGGGAGCGGGTGAGCGCCAGCCTACGCGGGGTGGGGAAGATCGCCTTGACCGTGGTCGACGACCGCAGCGGCGCGGTCCTGACCCGCTACGGCCTGCGCGTCGGGTTCCCGGATTCCGGCTGGAGCCCGAACGAGTTCGAGGTCTTCCCGGACGGGAGTGCGCGCCCCGCTGCCAGCCTGATCGAGGGCCTCGTGCCCGAGCCCCAAGAGCTGGTCGTGCGCGCCCCGGGTCGGCCGACGCTGCGCGTCATGATCGAAGCGCCGACCGTCGACGGGGCCCTGCCGATCGAGGTGCGCGTCCCGCTGGGCGTCGGGCTGCGCGCGCTCGTGCTCGACGCGGCTGGCCAGCCCCAGCAGCACGTCAAGGTCGAGCGCACCCCCGGCGACCGGGCCGGCGTGGCCCCGGGGGTCTCACAGACGACCTCGCTGGGTCGCACGCCGAACTGGGAGAGCGCCTACGAGACCGACGGCGAGGGCCGGCTCTCCCTCCACGAGCTGTCGCTGGGTACGCACACTTTCCGGGTCCAGGCGAGTCGCTACCTCAGCCACGACCACACCGTCGAGCTGCCCGTGCCCGAGGACGCGGTCCTGGAGTGGAGGCCACCCTCGAGCGGCTACCTGGCGGGGACCGTGACGGCGCCCGGAGGCGCCGACCTGACGGATTGGCGCCTGCGCCTGCGCGGAACGGGGATCCCGCGCATGAGCCTGCGCGACCTACCGCCCGAGATCGCGGTGGACGGGTCGTTCCACATCGGCCCCCTGCCCGTCGGCACGTTCGAGGTCACGCTCACCGAACCGGTCGATCTTGGCGGAGGCTCCTCGACCTGGTTCCAGATCGAGCTCGGCACGATCGAGATCGAGGCGGGCGCCGTCACACGGGCCACGTTCGATCTGCGCGAGCACTACCCCGGGCAGGTCGAGGTGGTGGCCAGGGTGGACGGTGATGAGTTCGGCCCGCTCCAGGTGGCCTTCCATTTCGTGGACGGCGCGGGGGCCTCCTCGCGCACGCTGACCGCGGACGACCGGGGGGTGCGGACCTATGCCGGCCTGCCTCCCGGCGAGTGGCGGCTCGATCTTGGTTCCCCCGCGGGCACGTGGCGCTGGGCCGCGCCGGGGACGGTCATCGTCGAGCCCGGTCAGGTCACCCGGGTCGAGCTCGAGGTCGAGCTCGTCTCCCGCGTCGTCACCTGCCTGGACAGCGCCGGGGAGCCGCTGAGCGAGGCCGAGGTCGAGCTCTGGTCCGGCCCCCGCGACCGCTGGCCCGGGAGGTTGTCCCTGGTGACCGACGCGCAGGGTCGCGTCAGCCTGCGACTGCCCCCCGGCGAGGTGCGGGCCTGCCGCCCCGCGCCAGCCTCCGAAGGACGACGGCGTAGCCTGAACGGGGAGCCGGCCGACTCCCTCCCGCTGCTGTGGCTCGAGGACGGGACGGCAACCGTCAAGCTCCCTGACCGCAAGTAACCATGCGCGCCCTGCTCCTACTCCTCCTCGTCGGCTGCACTGCAGCACCCCCGCGCTTCGGCCTCGTCGCCGACGTCCAGCACGGCGACAAGCCCGACGCGGGCGCGCGGCGCTACCGACTCGCGCTCGAGCACCTGGACGAGTGCGCTGCGCGGTTCCGGCACGAGGACCTCGACTTCGTCGCGCAGCTCGGCGACGTCATCGACGGCCGCAAGGGCGACCCCTCGGGCACGCGCACCGACCTCGAGAACGTGCTCTCGCGCTTCGAGTCGATCGGCGTCCCGCTGCGCCACGTGATCGGCAACCACTGCCTCGACGTGTCCCGCGACGACCTCGAGCAGCGACTGGCGATCGAGCCCTTCTACACCTTCGACGCCGGGGATTGGCGCGTGATCGTGCTGGACACGTTCCAGGTCTCCGTGCTCGGGGTCCCCGCCGATCACCCGGGCGCCGTGGCGGCCGAGGCCTGGCTCGCAGCGCACCCCCAGGGCCAGTTCCTCAACGCGACCCGCTGGAACGGCGCGGTCGGACAGGCCCAGCGGAGCTGGCTCGCCGCCGAGCTCGCCGCCGCCGAAGAAGCCGGGGAGCGCGCGCTCGTGCTCGGTCACGGCCCGCTCCTGCCTGCCGCCTCCACCGACCACCACGTCGCCTGGGACCACGCCGAGGTGCGCGCGGTCCTCGAGGCCTCCCCCGCGACCTTCGCCTACTTCTGCGGCCACGACCACGCGGGCGGCTACGCGACCTCGGGCGGCGTGCACCATTTGACCGTGCACGGGATGCTCGAGGCCCCGCCTGGGTCGAACGCCTACGCGATCGTCACGCTGCACCCGGACCGGATCGAGGTCGATGGCTTCGGCGAGGAGCCGGACCGGGTGCTCGCAAGGCTGCGGTAGGAGCGTGCGCCATGGGTGCTCGCTCCGGGCTGCCACACCGTCGGTGTGGCGCCCAACAACACCCACGCCTCAGGAGGAGGCGTGGGCGGCCCCAACGGGCTCGCCTACGCTATTCGGTCGCGGCCGAGGGCCGCATCTTCGTCAGGCCGTACTTCTCCAGCTTGCGCTGCAGGGCGAAGCGGCTGATGCCGAGGGTCTTGGCGGCCTGGGACTTGTTGCCCGCGGCCTGGGCCAGGGCGGCCTCGATCGAGCGCTTCTCCAGATCGGCCACGGCGCCCTTGATGTCGCCGGACTCGACGACCGAGGCAGCGCTGCTCAGCCGCTCGCCGGTCGTGCTGCGGCCCTCGCGGACGGCGACCGAGAGGTGCTCGAGGCTGACCGCGTTCTGGGCCAGGACGATCAGCCTGCGCATCTCGTTCTCGAGCTCGCGCACGTTGCCGGGCCAGTCGTGGGAGACGAGCGCAGCCAGGACCTCGTGCGGAAGCACCGGGGCCTCGCGGTTCGCCTCGCGCGCAGCGCGGGCGAGCAGGTGCTCGGCGAGCAGCGGGATGTCGTCGCGGCGCTCGCGCAGGCCCGGCAGGTTCACGGACAGGACAGCGACGCGGTAGTAGAGGTCCTCGCGGAAGGCCCCGTCGCGCACCATCTCCTCGAGGTTGCGGTGCGAAGCCGCGACGACGCGCACCTCGACCTTCACGGTGCGGTCGGACCCGAGGATGCGGAACTCGCCCTCCTGCAGGAAACGCAGGAGCTTCTTCTGCATCTCGGGGCTCATGTCCCCGATCTCGTCGAGGAACAGAGTGCCGCCGTCCGCCTGCTCGAGCAGGCCCTTCTTGTTCTTGTAGGCGCCGGTGAACGCGCCGCGCACGTGTCCGAACAGCTCGCTCTCGAGCAGGGTGTCGGGCAGGGCGGCGCAGTTCTCGGTCACGAACGCCTTCTCCTTGCGCTCGCCGTTGTAGTGGATCGCGCGCGCGATCAGCTCCTTGCCGGTGCCGCTCTCGCCGTGGATCAGGACCGGCAGGTCGCTCTCGATGATGCGGTCGAGCTGCTGGAACACCTGGCGCATCGTGTCGGAGGCGCCGACGATCTGCGCGTAGTCGTAGCGGCCACGCTCGCGCCCGAGCTCCCGGCGCACGACCGCCAGCTCACCCTCGCGATCGCGCACCTTGCGGCCGAGCTGCTCGTTGAGGCGCTCGATCTGCTGGCGCGACTGCTCGAGGCGATGGTTGCGCTCGCGCAGCTCGGCGACCAGGTGCGCGTTCTTGAGGGCGATCGACGCCTGGTGCGCGAAGAGCTCGACCAGCTCGAGGTCCTCCTGGTCGAAGGCGCCGAACTGCAGGCGGTTGTCGACGTAGAGCACGCCCTCGACCGCGCCCTCGGCGACGATCGGCAGGCACATCACCGAGCGCAGGCGCAGGTCCTCGACGCTGGCCATGCCCTCGAAGCGCTCGTCCTGGGCCGCGTCGAGGGAAAGGATCGGACGTCCCCCATCGACCACCTTGCCGGCGATGCCCATCGACAGCCGCGAGCGCGGCACGACGATGTCGGAGTGGTCGAAGCTGCGCGCGACGCTCACGTTCATCTTGTCGACGTCGACCTTGCCTTTGGTGAGCTCGCCGTCCCGGCCGCGGTCGCGCATCAGCACGAAGCCGCGCTCGCCGCCGACGAGGGACACCGCCGAGTCGACGATCATGCGCAGGAGCGGCAGGAGCTCGGTCTGGGCGACCAGCTCGCGGGTGATCTTGGCGAACACCTTGAGGTTGTCGCGCTCGCGCTGCGCGTCGCCGGAGAGGGTGCGCAGGCCAGCCTCGGCCTCGGGCTCCTGGGCGAGCACCTTGGCCGCCTCGCCGCCGACCACGAGCCGCGCGCCCTCGCCGCCGAGCTCGATCTCGTCGCCGGAGGACAGCAACCGTCGATCGACCTTCTCCCCGTTGACCGAGGTGCCGTTCGCGCTGGTAAGATCGATCACCCAGGCCTGTCCGCCGCCCTTGGCCTCGATCCGGCTGTGGTGCCGCGAGACCCGGGTGCTCGTCATCCGGATGTCGTTGTCCAGCGCACGCCCGATCGTGATCACGGGCTGGTCGAGCTCGAACTCACTGCGGAGCCCATCCTCTTCGATGACGGTCAGCTTCAAATCGGCCTCTCTCGGTACCTGGGGTCAGGCTGGGGTCGTGGGAGAGCTGGGGGGGCTGCGTGCGGCTCCGCACACGACCCACTCTAGCGCCGAGCCTCGTGCGCGGTTACGCACACATTCTTCGTTTCACCTCAAATTGTTTCTATCGCTAGACTTACGGCCATGGAGGCTCCCTGGTACGAGGACGGTCTGTGCTTCAGCTGCACCCAGTGCGGCAACTGCTGCCGCAACAACGGGGAGTACAGGTACGTCTACCTGATGCCTCCGGAGGTGACCGCCCTGGCCGAGCACCTCGAGCTGACGCAGGCCGAGTTCCTCGAGCGCTGGTGCGAGAGGGACGAGGGCTGGACGGTCCTGCGCATGGACCTCCCCCAGTGCCCGTTCCTGTCTGCGGAGGGCTCGTGCACGGTCTACTCGGTGCGCCCGCGCCAGTGCCGGACCTGGCCCTTCTGGATGGAGAACCTCGAGAGCGAGGCCTCCTGGAAAGCCGCCAAGACGATCTGCCCGGGCATGGACACCGGGATCAAGGTCGAGTGGCAGGAGGCGCAGGAGATCGCCCGGCGCAACGAGGACTGGTACGAGGGGCGGACGAGCGACGTGGAGTGAAACCGGGCCCCACGCGGTGCGGTCCCCCAGAGCGGGCGGGCGGGGGGCGCGGCGGGCTACCTCAGCGACCGTAGCTCCGCAGGTGTTCCGGCGCCGAGAGCCCCGGCCCCAGGTCCTCCGCGTCGATCGGCGCGGACCAGCGCGTTTCCCGCAAGAGTCGACCGGCCCAGATCGGCAGCCCCGTGTCCTCGGGCTCGTCGACCGGGTCTCCCGTGCGCACCTTGGCGACGGCCTCCGTCAGGGGGAGACGTACGACCGCGGTCTGATCGAGCTCCGCGGGACTCGGCACTCGCGCCAGCCCCCATTGGCCGGGAACGACGTGCTCCACGATCACCTTCAGCGCCGCGTTCTTCGCCGCATGGTCCTCGAGGTTCTCCGGCTGCCCGTGCACCATCGCCGAGCGGTAGTTCATCGAGTGATGGAACACCGAACGCGCGATGACCAGCTCGTCCAGCAGCGTGACCTCGACGCAGCAGTCCGCGCCCGACATCAGCTGGCGCACCAGACGACTGGCTGGCGAGCCGTGCAGGTAGAGGTGCACCTCGTCGACGCCGTACACCATCGGCAGCACGACCGGTCCACGCTCGGGGTCCACCAGCGCGACGTGGGCGACCAGCCCCTCGCGCAGGATCGCGAGCACGTCGGACTTGTCGTAGCGGGCACGGTCCGGGATGCGGCGCACGCGGGTGCGGTCGGTCGACGGCTGGCTCATGCCGCCCATTCGAACGTACCCGCGCGCGGCGCGAGTCGGTGAGGTGGCGACAGTGTGCGCGCCCCCGCCACCTTGTCTCGGTACGTCTAGCGGCGGATCACGCTGCGCCCGGGCGTCCAGGGGACGCCCTTGGCGTCGAGCACGCCGTAAAACGTCTCGAGACGGTCCTCGAGGTCGATGTAGTCCGAGCGGATCCCCTCGAGGTCCTGCTCGAGCAGGTCCAGGACGTCACGCTGCTGGGCGGTCGGACCGTGGGTCGACCACTTCAGCCCCTCCAGCAGGAAGAAGCGTGCGGTCAGGGCGACGGGACCCGGGTCCCCGGCGAAGTCGCGCGCCTCGTCGGTGTGCATGCGCCGACCGAGGTCGAGGAGGGCGTGGCGCAGGTCGTTCGCAGCGGCGAACTCGGCCTCGTGCACCTCGCGCGAGCGCAGCAGCACCTCGCGCACGGCTTCGACTTCCCGCTGCCGGACCGCGACAGCCTCGAACACGGCCTCGGAGTCAAGGTTGATCGCCTCGAAGCGGCGGTGGAACGCGGACATCTCGGTCGGCGACACACGCGGCAACGCGCCGTCGCGCAGGGGTGTCACCTCGAAGCTCTGCGCCGCGCCCAGCGCGGTGAAGCCGCCCTCCCGCAGGACAGCCATGCGCACCGTGTACCTACCGGGCATCACGAGGAAGCCCGCGTCCGGCGCATCCCACGGCTCGCGCTCCACTGGCTCCGACCAGGCCGACACCGAGGGGTAGCGCAGGTCCCAGGCGACGCGCTGCAGGCCAGCCTGCGCCGGCCCGGCGAAGCGGCGCACCACGTTGCCCGCGTCGTCGGTCACGGTGAAGACGATCTGCGGGTCGGAATCGCGTCCCTCGGCGTCCAGCGCGTCCCAGCCCGGCGTGGGCGTGTCCTCACCAGCCTCGATCGCGGCGGCCTCCGCGGCGGCGCGCGCCGACTTCGAGGTCTCGTAGCCGTCGCGCAGGTAGTACGTGAAGGCCGCGCCGAAGGGCGGGTTGTCGGCGACGAAGTAGGCGTCACCCTGCGAGGCCGGGCCGTCGCCCCCGAGCGGCGAGCGCTCCACGTACCAGTGCGCGTCGCGCACGGCGAAGAGGTGCCCCTCGGCCGCCAGCACCTCGTCGGTCACCTCGCGCAGGGGTGCGTAGTCGTCGAGGATGTAGATGCCGCGCCCGAAGGTGGCGCAGACCAGGTCGTTGTCGCGGCGCTGGAGCTCGAGGTCGCGGAACGGGATGTTCGGCGCCGCGCCGGTCAGCTCGACCCAGCGCGCGCCACCGTCGACCGTGAAGAAGACGCCGAACTCGGTACCGAGGAACAGCAGCTCGGGCCGCACGTGGTCCTGGACGATGCGCCAGGCGATGTGGCGCTCGGGGAGGTCGCCGACGATCGAAGTCCACGTCTGCGCCCGGTCCGTCGTCTTGAAGACGTAGGGCGCGAAGTCGCCGGTCTTGTGCTGATCGACGCAGGCGTAGGCCGTGTCCGCGTCGTGGAGGTCGGCCTTGATGTCGTTCACGAACCAGCCGTCGGCCACGCCGGGCAGGCTGGTCGTCGCGCGCCAGCTCGCGCCGCCGTCCTCGCTGACCTGCAGGTGCCCGTCGTCGGTGCCGGCGTAGAGCAATCCCTCGACCAGGGGCGACTCGGCGAGCGAGGTGATCGTCGCGTACTTCGACATCGCCCACAGGTCCCAGACCGCGTCGATGCTCTGCACGCGGCCCATCAATGGCGCTGTCAAGCGGTTCACGCCGCTGGTCAGGTCCTCGGAGACCGGCGTCCATGCGTCGCCGCGGTCGTCGCTGCGCCAGACACGCTGACTTGCGAAGTAGACCCGCGCCGGGTCGTGGGGCGAGACGAGGA
>JAQBVH010000043.1 GCA_027623615.1 Planctomycetota bacterium
GGGACCTGATTCACGTAAAGGTCGAGGGCTGGCGCGAGCGCGCCTACCTCGACCCCGCCGCGCGCAAGCCCAAGGCCGTCCAGGCGAGCGCGCTCGTCTCACCCTTCGACCCGATCGTCTGGTTCCGGCCGCGCGCCAAGCGCCTGTACGGGTTCGAGTACCGGGTCGAGATCTTCGTGCCGCCGGCCAAGCGCGAGCACGGGTTCTACGTGCTGCCGTTCCTGTACGGCGAGCGCTTCGCCGCGCGGGTCGACCTCAAGCTGCGGCGGGACGAGGGGAGCCTCGAGGTGCAGGGCGCGTGGATCGAGGAGCACGCCGACCCGGACGAGGTCGCGCCCGCCCTCGCCGCCGAGCTGCACCAGTGGGCGCGCTGGCTCGGCGTCGAGCGGGTGCGCTGCGCACGTAAGGGAAACCTGGCTCGGCACCTCGCGCCAGCCCTGCCTCCGTAGGATGGGCCGCATGAGTGCCCTGCTGCTCCTGCCCCTGCTCGCTCCGCTCACCGCGGCGCCGACCGAGGACCGCTTCGAGGACGTGCGCAGCGCGCTCGCCCAGGACGTCGAGAAGGGCGTCTACAGGAGCGTGGTCGTCGCCGTCGACCGCGGCGGCGAGCGGTTGCTGACCCACACGGAAGGGGACATCGCCGAGGACGCGATCTTCCGCATCTTCTCGATGACCAAGCCGATCACGGCGGTCGCCGCCTTGATCCTGGTCGACGAGGGCAAGCTCGACCTCGACGCGCCCCTCGCGGAGTACCTGCCCGAGTTCGCACAGATGCAGGTCGCCGTCTCGGTCAAGGACGAGGAGACCAAGCAGCGCACCATGCAGACGGTCGACGCCGAGCGCGCGATCAGCGTGCGGGACCTCTTCCGACACACCTCGGGCCTGACCTACGGTTTCTTCGGCACGGGCCACGTCGACCAGCTCGTGCAGCAGGCGGACCTGTACTCCGGGGACCTCGAGCACTTCTCGAAGACCCTGGCCGCGCTCCCCCTGAAGCACCAACCCGGCGTCCAGTTCGAGTACTCGCTGTCGTGCGACATCCTCGGGCGGGTGGTCGAGGTCGTCGGCGGGAAGCCGCTCGACGAGTTCTTCGAGGCGCGCATCTTCGGCCCGCTCGGGATGCGGGACACCGGCTTCTCGGTCGCGAAGGAGAAGCTGCACCGGATCCCGCCCCTGTACGCGCGTCAGGCCGGTGAGCTGGTCGAGCAGACCGGCGGCGGCATGCCGCCTCCGCAGGAGCAACCCAAGCTGTTCCTCGGCGGTGCGGGGCTCTACTCCAGCGCCGCGGACTACCTGCGCTTCTGCGACATGCTCGCCCATGACGGCGAGCTGAGCGGGACGCGCATCCTGAAGAAGGAGACGGTGGCGGACATGTTCACCGACCACCTGGAGCAGCGCGGCGGCAGCCTCTTGCTGCTGGGCAGCAAGTTCGGCCTGGGGCTCGCGCTCGTGAACAACGACGCCGGTCCCCCGAAGGGCACCGGCTGGTGGGGCGGCGCAGCCGGCACTGGATTCTGGATCGACCGCGAGGACAAGATCTCGGGTGTGTTCATGATCCAGAACATGATGGAGCTCCGACACTGGCACCGCTTCCAAACTGGCGTCTACCGCGCCCTCGCCGAATAGCCCCATGACCCAACTGGCCCTCAAGGCCACCGGGCTCGTCAAACGCTTCGGCGACCTGGTGGCGGTGAACGGACTGGACCTCGAAGTACGGGCTGGCACGTGCCTGGCCCTGCTCGGCCCGAACGGCGCCGGCAAGACGACCGCGATCGAGATGATCGAAGGGCTGCAGAGGCCCGACGAGGGCACGATCGAGGTCCTCGGCCGGACCTGGAAGAGCGACGCAAACGGCATCCGCGAGCGGATCGGTGTGCAGCTCCAGGAGACACGCCTGCAGGAGAAGGTCACCGCGCGCGAGACCCTGACCCTCTTCGCGAGCTTCTACGACGAGACCCGCGACCTGGACGAGGTGCTCGAGATGGTCGGGATGACCGAGAAGAAGGACGCGCGGGTCGAGAACCTCTCCGGCGGCCAGCACCAACGGCTGACCCTGGCCTGCGCGCTGGTCTCGGACCCCGACCTGCTCTTCCTCGACGAGCCGACCACCGGCCTCGACCCCCAGGCCCGGCGCCGGGTGTGGGAGATCGTCGAGACCTTCAAGTCCGGGGGCGGCAGCGTGCTCCTGACCACCCACTACATGGAGGAGGCCGAGCGCCTGGCCGACGAGGTCGTGATCGTCGACGCCGGCAAGATGATCGCGCGCGGCACCCCCGCCTCGGTGATCGGCGACCTCCACGCGGACTCGATCGTCGAGCTGTTCCCGAAGGAGGGCGGCCTCGACCGGTTGACCGACGCGGCGCTGCTCGCCCTGCCGGGGGTGACCGAGGTGCGCCGCGAAGGCGCTACCTACACCCTGGTGGTCGACGACACCCAGGCCAGCGTGGCCTCGCTCCTGACCCACCTGAACGAGGTCGGCGTCGAACTCCATTCGCTCCAGACCCACGCCCCCACCCTCGAGGACGTCTTCGTGGCCTTGACCGGAAAGCACCTGCGCGATGGGTAACCCGCTGCCCCGCTGGCCCGAGCTGCGCGAGCTCACCCGACACCGCACCCTGGCCTTCCTGCGCCAACCGGAGGCGGTCTTCTGGGTGTTTGCGTTCCCGATGGTCCTCGCGGCCGTGCTCGGCTTCGCCTTCCAGGGCGGCGAGCGCGCGCCGAGCGTGGTCGGCATGCTCGCGGGCGACCCTGCCTGGCGCGCGGCCCTCGAGGCCGATGAGTTGATCGAGGTCGAGGTCTACGCGACCCGCGAGGAGGCCGACCAGCGGCTGCGCGGCGGTCACGTCGACCTGCTCGCCCTCGGCGACGGCGAGCGCCCGGACCTGCGCCTCGACCCGGTGCGCGCCGAGGCGGAGCTCGCGCGCCTGCGCGTGCTCGTCGCGATCGGAGAGCTCGCGCCCCTCGAGATCGAGAAGGTCGAGGAGAAGGGCTCGCGCTACGTCGACTTCCTCTTCCCCGGCCTGCTCGGCATGAACCTGATGGGCACGGGCCTGTGGGCGATCGGCTTCGCGGTGGCGGACATGCGTCAGCGCAAGGTGCTCAAACGTCTCCTGGTCACGCCGATGCGCCGCGCCTCGTTCCTCGCGTCGTTCATGCTGTCGCGCCTCTTGTTCCTCTTCGGCGAGGTCGTGCTCCTGACGGCCTTCGGCGTGTGGGTGCTCGACATACCGCTCCGCGCGAACCTCCTGGTCTTCGGCGCCCTGTGCACCCTCGGCGCCGTCGGCTTCGCGGGGCTCGGCCTTCTGGCAGCTTCGCGCGTGAAGACGATCGAGGGCGTGTCCGGCATGCTCAACCTGGTCATGATGCCCATGTGGCTCGGCTCCGGCGTGTTCTTCACCTACGAGCGCTTCCCCGAGGTCATCCAACCCGTGCTGCGCGCGTTGCCGCTGACGGCCCTCAACGACGCCCTGCGCGCGACCATGCTCGACGGCGCCGGGTTCGGCGGGATCCTGCCGGAGCTGACGGTGCTCGTGATCTGGACCGTGCTGCCGTTCGTCGTGGCGTTGAAGATCTTCCGCTGGGCCTGATATGCCGGCCCGGAACCGACGCCTCGACCGCTGGACCGAGCTGCAGGCCGCAATCGGGGAGCTCCACCTGGGTGATGAGACCGACCGGCGCGAGCTCGTCCGGCTGAAGCTGCTCGCCATGCTGAACGACCAGCTGGCGTTGCTACGGAGCTTGGCCGAGGAGCGAGGACTCAGCGACCAGGAAGTGCTCGTCCTGAGCCGGCGCATTGACTCTTCCTTCGGCCTGGGGTTCGTCTGGGGGGCGGCGAGCGAGGTCGCAGCGGCGCTCGACCTTGACGTCGAGGATGAGGTTGTGGCCGGGTACCTGGTCGAGGTCATGCGGTCCGCCTTCGTCGAGGTCTACGAATCGAGCGCGGCGAAGTTGTGGGCCCGGGCCTCTGCCCTGTTCGAGAGCAAGGACGCCGAGTTCGAGGTTGGCGTCCGTGCAGGCAGTGAGGACCTCCGCCGCGTGTTGACTCTCGTGCCACCTCCCGGCGAGCACTCAGCTTCGTACGCGCTGGCGCAGTTCGTTCTTGATGGCGGGTCCCAGACCAACATGGAGCACCGAGCGAAAGAGTCGATCGACCCTGAAGAGCTCCTGGCCAGCGCCGAGGATTCCGCCCGCTGGCCGAGCGACTTCGACTCGGAGGCCGCTCAGGAGTTCTTCGTCATGGTCGTGCTCGCAGCGCTCGGACAACCCGACCGGGACCTCAGGCCCTTCGAGGAGGCCTTCTTCGAGCTTGCCCCGAAGCAGCGCCGGACGGTCGCGCTCGAGCAGATACTGACGCTTGCTGAGCGCTCCGACTCCATGCCCGTAGCGGTCGCGATGGTTCCCTTCCTCTTCTTCGAACAAGACCCGCAGCTGCTCAGCACGGCCGCGCTCGACCTGTCCGTTGCGGCCTTCCGGGGTGAGAACGACGACGTGACTCTTGGAGCGCGCATGGTGATCGACGCGATCTCCTCGCGCCAGCGCGCCGGGGATTCCCACGCGGCCGGCGCCCTCGCGAGCGGAATCCTCCTGGTCGGGGACGAGCGCTTCCTCCCGGTCATGCACGAAGCGTGGGACCTGCTCGAAGACGAGGGGCGCGAGGTCATGGCAGCGGCGAGGAGCGGCTTCGCGACGGACGCCCACGCGCAGTTCCTCCTGGAGCGCCTGGAGCGCCCCCTGCAGCCCGCGCTCTTCGGCAGCCTGGCGGGTTCCCTGGCAGGGCTCGCGCGGATCGCGGACACCCATGGCATCCGCCGGATACGGCGCGTCGTCCCAGTGTGCGAGAACCCGGACCAGCCGATCGAGCTATTGGACTCCTGGAACACTGAGGAATACGGATTTCGGATTCGGGACCGGCTGGAGGAACTGATCGCGAATGAGGAGCAAGACGACGAGCGGGTGATGCCCATCGTGCTCAGCTGCTGGTGCCCGCGCTGAAAAGGACGAGTGTGGATCTTGTGGACAGCCCCACGAACCACGCGGCGACCGTACCCTGACTCGATGCGGCAGCCCTTCATCCTCCTCTTTCTTGCGAGCGTCAGTTTGGCCCAGACCGCCGATTGGGATCGCTTCCGCGGACCCAACGGCACCGGGCTCGCACCGGATGACGCCGCCTACCCGGTCGAGATCGGGCCGGGGCAGAGCGAGGTGTGGTCCGTCGACTTCCCGGCAGGCATGTCCTCGCCCGTGCTGAGCGCGACGCACCTGTTCCTGACCGGGGTCGAGGACGAGAAGCTCTACACCTACGCGGTCGAGCGCGCGAGCGGCGAGGTGAGCTGGAAGCGTGAGGCGCCGCGGCCGCGCAAGACCAAGTTCCACGCCAAGAACCACCCGGCGGCGGCCTCGGCAGCGGTCGACGGTGACCGCGTGGTGGTGTTCTTCGACGAGTACGGCCTGCTCGCCTACGACCACGCGGGCAAGGAGCTGTGGAAGCTGCCGCTCGGCCCCTTCGACAACATCTATGGCATGGCCGCCTCGCCCATCCTCGTCGACGGGGTCTGCGTGCTGCCCTGCGACCAGCAGACCAAGTCGTTCGTGATCGCGGTCGACGCCAAGACCGGCGAGCCGCTCTGGCGCCGGGCGCGCCCGCAGGCGATCTCGGGGCACTGCACGCCGATCGTGCACCGACCCGCGCAGGGGCCGCCGCAGGTGCTCCTGCCCGGCTCGTTCCGGCTGGACGCGTACGCCCTCGACTCGGGCGAGAGCGTCTGGTGGATCGACGGGCTGCCCTCGGAGATGAAGTCGGTGCCGGTCCTGCTCGACGGTGTGCTGTGGACGCACGGCTACGCCTCGCCGCTGAACGACCAGGGCAACCAGGTGGAGCTGCCCACCTTCGAGGACGTGATCGCCGAGCACGACACGAGCGGCGACGGCGCGATCTCGGCCAAGGAGATGCCGAACCGCGCGGTGGCGCGCTACTTCCAGTGGCTCGACAGCAACGCGAACAAGAGCCTCGACGCCGAGGAGTGGGCGCTGACCCGCGCGATGTTCGCCTCGGTCAACTCGGCCATGGCGATCAAGATCGGGGGCGCGGGCGACCTGAGCGAGAACATCCTCTGGCACAGCTACCGCAGCATCCCGCAGCTGCCCTCCCCGCTCGTCGTCGCGGACACCTACTACCTGCTCTCCGACTCAGGCGGTCTGCTGGCGACCCTCTCGCCGACCACCGGCGAGCGCACCGCCAAGACGCGCCTCGAGCAGGCCAGCGACAACTACTTCACGGCGCCGGTCGCGGGTGGTGGGCACGTGTACCTGCTCAGCGAGAACGGGTTCCTGTCCGTCCTCGAGGCGGGTGGCGAGCTCACGCCGGTGCACTCCGCCTCGTTCGAGGCGCCGTGCTACGCGACGCCGACCCTGGCCCGGGGCCACGTTTACCTGCGCACGATGGAGCGGCTGTACTGCTTCGGCCGCGAGTGAGGTGCTCGGAGACGCAAGCGCGATGAACCGAGCCGTCGCTGATCAGTACGACGTCTTCATGGACTGGCCCGGACGCCTGGGCCGCGAGCTGCCTGGGATCCTGCGGCACCTGGAGGGCGCGCGCCGCGTCCTCGACGCGGGCTGCGGGACGGGCCGCCACGTCGAGGCGCTGCTGCGCGAGGGCTTCGACGCCTACGGCGCGGACCCCTCGGAAGACATGCTCGGCAGGGCGCGAGCGCTCTTCGGCGACGCGCCGACGCCGCAGCTCGAGGCCGCGGCGCCCTTCGACGGGATCCTCGCCCTCGGCAATGTCTGGCCCCAGGTTCTGGCGCAGGCCGCGGTCGACCAGGCCGCCGCCGGGCTGCTCGCGCTGCTCGCCCCCGGCGGTCGGCTGCTGCTCGGCATGAAGGCCTTCGCCGACCGGTTGGCGCAGGGCGACGCCTACCTGCCGCTGCTGCGCCGGGAGGTCGACGGGCGGCCGCGCTGGTTCGTGCGCTTCGTCGACGACAAGGAGCCCGCGCTGCCCGACGGCGTCCGGGTCGTCGGCTTCCACCTCGTGCTCCTCGACGAGGACGAGCACGCCCACCATCACCTCGGACGCCTGCGCGTCTGGTCCCCGGACGAGCTGGTCCAGTTCTTCACGGCGGCCGGCTTCGACGAGGTACGCGTCAGCGGTGCGATCGACGATCCCGGAGCACCCGTCAGTGGCGAGGACGTGTTCCTCTCGGCCCGCCGTCCGCGCGTCGACTGAGGGGCCTCTCTCCCGCGAGGGTCGGCGCGCGGAGGGGTCGCCGCCGCGACGGCCGCGATGCTCGACGCTCGCCTGGGCGAGATCGGCGCGTTCGATCAGCCCTGAGGCTGGAATCGTCCATTCCTGGGGGGCACCCTGTCCGGCATGGACGCGCTGCTCACCGAGTTTCACACCTGGCTCGACGATCACGTCTCGACCGAGCCCTGGCTCGCGGCGGTGATCCTCGGTGTTGCGGTCGTGCTGGGCTTCCTGGCCCAGTGGATCCTGACCCGCGCGATCCCGGCGATGACCCTGCGCACGAAGACGGACCTCGATGAGAAGATCGCGCGCGTCTTCCAGGGCCCGATCGTGCAGACGCTCGTCCTCGCCGGGTTGTTCCTGGCCTCAGGGCGCTTGGGCATGGACGAGAAGATCACCACGGTCACCCTGCGGGGGCTGCTGACGATCGGGCTGATCATCTGGACTCGCACGGCCCTGCGCCTCGCGGTCCTCCTGCTGCGCTTCGCCAGCGAGCGCAGCGACAGCTTCCCGCTGGTCGAGAAGCGCACCTTCCCGCTCTTCTCGAACCTGACGGTCGTGGTCCTGCTCGGCATCGGCAGCTACCTGCTGCTGATGATCTGGAGGATCGACGCGACCGCCTGGGCTGCCTCCGCCGGTGTCCTCGGCCTCGCGCTTGGCTTCGCCGCCAAGGACACCCTCGGCAACCTCTTCAGCGGGGTGTTCATCGTCGCCGACGCGCCGTACCAGCTCGGTGACTACATCGTGATGGACGACGGCAGCCGCGGCCGGGTCGAACACATCGGCCTACGCTCGACGCGCATCCTGACCCGCGACGACGTCCAGGTCACGATCCCGAACTCCGTCATCGCCCAGGGGAAGATCGTGAACCAGAGCGGCGGCGGCGGAACAGCGATGCGCTGTCGGGCAGCGGTCTCGGTCGCGTACGACTCGGACCTCGACAAGGTCCGCTCGGTGCTCGAAGGGATCGCCGTCGGCGAGGCGCTCATCCTCGCCAGCCCTGCGCCGCGGGTGCGCTTCCGGCGACTCGGCGAGTCGGGCCTCGACTACGAGTTCCTCTGGTGGGTGCTGCTGCCCGAGCAACGCGGCCAGGCAGTCGACCGAGTCAACACCAAGATCATCGAGCGCTTCCGCGAGGAGGGGATCCAGATCCCCTACCCGCACCGCACGCTGATCGTGCACCAGGCGCCGTCAGCGCCCGAGCAATAGCCCGCGCGACGACATCCACTCCAGCAGGAGGTCCGGCCAGACGTTGACGGGCTCCCCGTGCGCGCGCATGCCGTAGCCGTGCCCACCGCTCCCGAAGACGTGCACCTCGGCGGGCACCCCGGCCTCCTTCAGGGCCAGGTAGTAGCGCAGGGCGTTGCGCGCATCGACGGGGTCGTCGCTGGTCGAGAGGAGGAAGGTCTGCGGGGTCGTCTTGCTCACCTGCTGCTCGCAGGAGTAGCGCCGCACGAGCTCGTCGCTCGGCGCGGGACCGAGCAGCTGCTCGCGCGAACCGCGATTGGCGATGTCCAGCTCCATCGAGATCACCGGGTAGATGAGGAGCGCGAAGCTGGGCCTGGTCTCGTCCGGCAGGAGCGTGGAGGCGCTCGCGGCCAGGTGTCCGCCCGCCGAGAAGCCCAGCACGCCGAAAGGGGTCGATCACCCACTCGCGGGCGTGCTCGCGCACGAGCGCGAGGGCGCGCGCGAGGTCCTGCAGCGGCGCCTCCTCAGCGTAGACGTGGCCCTCCGGCCGCGGCAGCCGGTACTTCAGGACGCACGCGGTGACCCCCAGCTCCTGGAACCAGGCCGCGATCTCGTGGCCCTCCTTGTCGAGCGCGAGGTGCCGGTAGCCGCCGCCCGGACAGATCACGACCGCGGCGCCGGAGTTGTTGCCACCGGCGGCGCGGTACACCGTCAGGGTGGGCACGTGGACATCGCGGGCGCGGCGATCCGGGGCCTCACCCCAGAGCGTCTCCTCGAGCGCTGTCTGCGGCGCACCGGGGACACCGTCGGGCCAGAGGGGGAGCTCCTGGGGAGCGGACAGGCTCAGGGTCAGGAGCAGAGAAGACGAGAGCAGCATCGGACCTCCGGAGTGATGGGCTTGGTTAGTCTACTGGGCAGATGAAGCTCCTCCCCCTGCTGCTCTGCCTGCCGGTCCTCGCCTGCGCGTCCACGGACCCGGCCCCCGACGGCCCGACGCAACCGGCCGTGCCGACCTGGGTCCCGCTCTTCAACGGCTCCGACCTCGACGGCTGGACGCCCAAGTTCACCGGCCACGACCTCGGCGTGAACTACAAGGACACCTTCCGCGTCGAGGACGGCCTGCTGCGCGTCTCGTACGACAACTGGGAGACGTTCGAGGGCAAGTTCGGTCACCTCTTCTTCGAGGCGCCGTTCTCCCACTACCGCCTGCGCGTCGAGTATCGCTTCGTCGGCGACCAGTGCCCCGGTGGACCGGGTTGGGCCTTCCGCAACAGCGGCGTGATGCTGCACGGCCAGAGCGCCCAGAGCATGACCCGCGGGCAGGAGTTCCCGGCCTCGATCGAGGCGCAGCTCCTCGGCGGCGACGGTCAGAACGTGCGCGCCAACGGCAACCTCTGCACGCCCGGCACCCACGTCGTCATGGGGGGCGAACTGGTCAAGCGCCACTGCATCAACTCGAGCTCGAAGACCTACCACGGGGACGACTGGGTCACCTTCGAGGTCGAGGTGCGTGGCCATGCGGTCATCCGGCATCTGCTCGACGGCGAGGTCGTGCTCGAGTATCACAACCCCCAGCTCGACGAGGGCGACGGGGATGCCAAGCGGCTCCTCGCGGCTGGAGCGGAGGTCGCACTGAGCGCGGGGACCCTCTCCCTGCAGGCCGAGAGCCACCCCCTCGACTTCCGGCGGGTGGAGATCCTCGTTCTCGAATCGGAATAGGACCAGCCGTCACGTATCGGACCCGACTTCGAACTAGGCTCATCCCCAGGAACAAGATCATGAAGACGATCCTCACCTACGCCGGGATCGCGGCCCTATGCGCCTGCGGTTCACCCGCCGAGACCGAATCCGAGACCCCCGCGCACGACCGCGAGGTCGGCGTCGAGCACCGCGAGCTGCCTGCGGATGACCTGCCCGAGGCCGAGCATTCCGGACACCCGACCACCAGCGAGCATCCGTCCGCAGCGACCTTCCAGCACGGGGAAGAGGTCGCGGACCACGAGCACGTATCCACCGAAGCGACCGAGGACAAGATGGTGAAGTCCGAAGAAGAATGGCGCGCGCAGTTGTCGCCGCTGGAGTATCACGTCGCCCGCGAGGCGGGGACCGAGCGCGCCTTCACCGGCCGCTATTGGAACACGAAGACGGTCGGCACCTACAAGTGCATCTGCTGTGACACGCCCCTGTTCCGCTCGGACAGCAAGTTCGAATCGGGCTGCGGCTGGCCGTCGTTCTTCGAGCCCATGGAGGGCGCCAAGCTCAACGAGATCCTCGACGGGTCCTTCGGCATGTCCCGCACCGAAGTGCGCTGCAACAACTGCGACGCCCACCTGGGCCACGTCTTTCCCGACGGCCCGCCGCCGACAGGGCTGCGCTACTGCATCAACTCCGTCTCGTTGATGCTCGAGCCGGAGAAGGGTGAGAGCGGGCAGAAGGAAGACTCCAAGGAGCACGACCACGCCGAGGGCGACGGTCACTGACCGTCCGAACTCGCCCACGCGGGG
>JAQBVH010000044.1 GCA_027623615.1 Planctomycetota bacterium
CCGCTCGCCGCCGACGACGTCTTCAACGACGCCCTGGAGCTGCCCAGCGCAGAGCGGGCCGCGTTTCTGGACCGGGTGTGCGCGGAGCATCCCTCGCTCCGCGCGGAGGTCGCGGGGCTGCTGGAGGTCATGGGCGACGGTGGCTTCCTAGAGAACGCCCCCAAACCCCTCGATCTGCTCGGCATGGCCGAAGATCAGCCCGCCAGCACTTGGGATCAACCCGACCGGGTCGGCGCGTATCGCATCCTCGACGTGCTCGGCCAGGGGGGCATGGGAATCGTCTACCGCGCCCAACGGGACGACCAGGACGAACAGGTGGCGCTCAAGGTCGTACGGCCGGGGGCGTTCACCTCGGACACCCTGAGCCGCTTCCGCCACGAGGCCGAGGCCCTGGGACGACTGCATCACGAGGGCATCGCGCGCATCCACGAGGCGGGCACGAACGAGACCCCCAGCGGGCCCCAGCCCTACTTCGCGATGGAGCTGGTCGACGGGGAGCCGCTGCAGCACTACGCGAAGAGCCGCAACCGCTCCCTCGCAGAGCACCTGCGCCTGCTCGCGCGGGTCTGCCGCGCCGTCGACCACGCCCATCGCAAGGGGGTCGTGCACCGCGACATCAAGCCGGCGAACGTGCTCGTGCTGTCGAGCGGCCAGCCCAAGGTGGTCGACTTCGGGCTGGCGCGCATCTCGGCGGAGGGCACGGACCTCTCCTCGATGCACACGCTGCAGGGCGGCCTGCTCGGCACCCTGCACTACATGAGTCCGGAGCAGGTCGACGACGACTGTTCGAGCACCTGGCGGCGACCTCTGATCCGTTCCCCGCGACCCTGCGCGCGATGGAGCCGCTCATGCTCGCGTTCGTGCACGGCTGCAAGGCCGGCATGGCCGAGGCGGCGCTGCGCGACCTCTACCTGCCGCGCATCCAACGGGGCGATGAGGGCTTCGCGACGAACACCCTCGGCGCCGGCAGCGCGATCCTGGCTGCCCTGGCCCATTGCTTCGACCGCGGCAACTGGGGGGCGTTCCCGCCCACCGCTGACGCGCCGGAGCCGTTGACCCCCGAGAGCAAGCTGCTGGTGCTGACCGAGGCTGGTCAGCAGCTGGCCGCGGTGCGCAGCTACGCTTCGGCGGAGACCGAGCGCTGCTACATCGAGGCACGCCAGTTGAGCCAGGAGCTCGACGACCGGCCGCGCCTCCTGCGTGTGCTGTACGGCCTCTGGCTGGTCCAGGTCTTCCGCGCTCAGTCCCGACCGGCCCTCGACTTCGCGTACCGCATTCTCGACACGACCGAGCACCTGGGCGCACCGTTCCTCTTGCCCGCGGCTCGACGCGCGATCTGCTCGACCCACTTCTACCGCGGCGAGTTTCGAGACACCCACGAGCACGCGGGTCGGGGGCTCGAAGCCTCCAGCGCGCAGACGGTCCCCGCGAGCCAGCGCCACCTCGTGGCCGACGCCATCGCCTTCCTGATCGCCTACCGCGGAATGTCGGCCTGGCACATGGGTCAGCGGGAGCGCGGTCTGCGCATGGTCGACCGCGCCGTGTCGCGCGCGGCTCACCAGGGGCTGGCGCACTCCCAAGCCGCGCTGCTCTGGGTGAGCGCGGTCGGCCGTCAATGGGACGACGATCCGCAGGCCACCCTCGCGCTCGCCGAGCAGACCGCGCGCATCGCGGGCGAGAAGGGCTTCCGCATCTGGGGCAAGGGCGGGAAGATCCTCGCCGCCTGGGCGCGCGCCCGCCTGGGCCACGACCCGAACGAGTGCGCCGCGGTCATGGAGCCGATCATCAAGACCTGGGGCAACAACGGCGAGGCGCTGCTCAAGCCCTACTGGCTCCTGCTCCTCGCAGAGGTGCATGAGATCGCCAAGCAAGATCGCAAGGTGCTGAAGCTGGTCGAGGAAGCCCGTGGCCTCGCGGACGAGACGGGCGAGCACTGGGCGGACGCACCCCTGTGCCGTGTCAGCGCCCGCGCGCTACGCGGAGATCCGGCCCAGGCGCGTGCGCTGCTCGAGGAGGCGCGCGCCATCGCGGTCAAGCAGGGCTCGCGCCCGACCCTCGAGCGCGTCGAGGCCGACCTGGCTGCGCTCGATGGTTGAGTCGCGCACGATCGTCGTGACCGGCGCCAGTCGAGGGATCGGGCGCGCGCTCGCCCTCGACCTGGCAGAAGGCGGTCACCGAGTCTTCGCCTGTGGTCGCAGCGCAGCAGAGCTCCCAGGCGTTACCTACGCCCGGGTCGACGTGAGCGACGACGACGCAGTGCGCGCCTGGTCCGAGGAGGTCCTGCGCGCGGACACGCCGAACCTCGTGATCGCAAGCGCCGGAGTCATGCACCGCAACGCACCGCTCTGGGAGCTGGCTGACGAGGAGGTCGCGCGCGTCCTCGACGTCAACGTGCGCGGCGTGGCGACCACTGCGCGTCACTTCCTCCCGGCCTTGATCAACGCTGGCGCAGGTGTGCTCGCGAACCTGTCCTCGGGCTGGGGTCGCAGCACCTCGCCCGAGGGATCGATCTACTGCGCGTCGAAGTGGGCGGTCGAGGGCCTGACGCAAGCCCTGGCAGCCGAGCTGCCGAGCGGCGTCGCGGCGGTGGCGGTCAACCCCGGGATCATTGACACCGAGATGCTACGTAGCTGCTTCGGGGGAGCGGCGGGGTCGTACCCGACGCCCCAGGAGTGGGTGCGTGACGCGACGCCGTTCTTTCTCGGGCTCTCGGCCAAGGACAACGGTCGAGCGCTGACCGTCTGAGCCTCGATGAGGAGAGATCCTAACCATGTAACGAGCAGCAACGGTTTCCGGCCCTGGCTGGCAGGATAGAGCCCAGCACCCACCCGGATCCGTGCCTCAAACCCATGCTCTCCTCCCTCCTCGCGCCGGCCCTGCTCTCGCTCGTCCCCACGATACCCGACTCGTGGGCGCCGCCTTCGAAGGTCGTCGCTGCATCGGCCGATGGCGCCTGGTCGGTCACGATCACGCCCGGCAAGTGCACGGCCTGCGGCCCGCACCACACCGGCGAGCACAACGGAACCCACGCGACCGCCAAGCTGTCCGGGCCAAAGGTCGAGCGCGAGTTCGAGCTGCAGTACGCCTTGATGCCTGTCACCGCCGCGCTGACCGGCGAGGGGGACCTCTACTGCTTCGACCACTGGGGTCAGCTGGGTCACGGCAAGTGCCTCGTGCGCTACGGCGCCGACGGTAACGTGCGGTGGTCGCGCACCCTCGAGCAGGTCCTGACCGCGGATCAGCTGAAGCAGGTACCGCAGAGCATCTCATCGCGTGCGTGGTTGCGTAGCGAGACCAGGGTCGAGGAGTCGTCGGATGCGGTCGTCGTATCGCTCTGGAACGGCGACCGGCTGCACCTGGACCGCGACACGGGCGCGAGCCGCTACGAGGAGGTCACGGACCACGCGGACGACGTCTGGGGTTGGTACCTGAGGTCCATGGACCTGCAGCGGCAGGGCAAGCTGGACCTGGCCCTCGAGCCCCTCGATCGCGCGGTGGATCTCGAGCTCGATCGCGTGGACGGCTACTTGCAGCTGGCCTACTTGATGGCCCTGCGAGGCACCCAGGAGGATCGCGCCGCGTTGCTGCGCTACGCCATCGCGCGCACATCCGGACGTGAAGCGCCCGAGGCAGGCAGCGATCCCCGACGGAACCTCCACTACCAGCTGGCGACGGCTTTGATCGAGCTCGAGAAGTCCGAGGAGGCGCGCGAGATCCTCGAGGAGCTGCTCGACGCGAGCCCGATCATGGACTCCGCCGCCGCCGCGTTGGTGAGCATGGAGTTCCGCGCGGGCAACACGGCTCGCGCCGAGCAGTGGATCCGCAAGAGCTACGACGCCCACCTCGCCGCGGCCAAGGACGAACGGCGCGGCCTCGTCGACGCCACCATGACCGCTGCGTATCTCTGCCAGCAGGCCGGAGAAGACCTGCGCGCGGGCGCCTGGTACCAGCGCGCCCTCGACCGAGGTCTCTGGGACGAGAACCTGGTGATGGCCTACCTCAGCTTGCTCGACGGGCGCCTGGATCGTCCGCGGGACGCCTCACGCGTCATGGGCAAGCTGCTCGCGCGGTGGCGCGACCTGCGCAGCGCCACGCAGGATCCCGAACACCGCGCCTGGTGGGACGAGCGCATCGCCGACTTCGAGCAGCGCCAGAAGGCGCTGGACGTGCGCGCGAAGCGGCAGCGCTAACGCCCTAACGCCGACTCGATCTCACGGCGCACCTTCGTGCTCGTCGGCCGAATCGGCGTGGCGTAGAACGCGCGCACGCGGCCGTCGCGGCCGACGAGGTACTTGCCGAAGTTCCAGCGCGGAACGGCGCCGGACGTGCGGGCGAGGTAGTCGAACACGGGGGTGCGCGGGTCGTCCTTGACCTTGGCCTTCGCGAAGAGCGGGAAGCTGATCGAGAAGCGCGAGTCGCAGAAGGACTGGATCTCGTCCCCCGATCCGAGCTCCTGGCCGCCGAAGTCGCCACACGGGAAGCCGAGCACGGTGAAGCCGCGCTCGCCGTACTCCTGCTGCAACTCCTCGAGCTCGGCGTACTGCGGCGTGAAGCCACACTTGCTCGCGGTGTTGACCACCAGCGTCACGAGCCCCGCGTAGGCGCCGAGCGAGGTCGGGTGCCCGGCCAGGAGGTCGGCCTCGAGGTCGTAGAGCCCGCGCTCCTCCGCTTGCTTGGGAACGCGCTTGGTCAGGATCCATGCGATCGGCGCACGGAAGACGTTGATGACGTAGAGGAGAAAGGACATCGCCCGTGGGGAGCAGGATAGTCCTCCCGAGCCTCCCTCGAAGCAAACCAAGCTAAGATCGCCGCCCCATGTCGGACGCCCCGAACCAAGATCGGCCCCGCAAGGGGGCCTTCGCGCGCTTCCTCGACGTCATCGAATGGCTCGGCAACCTGTTGCCGCACCCGGTGACCCTGTTTGCCCTGTTCGCCTTCGGAACGGCGCTGATCTCGG
This sequence comes from Planctomycetota bacterium, assembly GCA_027623615.1. Classification (GTDB taxonomy): domain Bacteria; phylum Planctomycetota; class UBA1135; order UBA1135; genus JALWOP01. Next base: position 4,958 of record JAQBVH010000044.1, read on the forward strand.
CCGTCGCCGCCCACTACGGGATGACGGTCGATCACCCGAACCCCGGGCCTGAGGACCCCGCCTCGTTCCAGGCCACCAGCCTGATGAACACCGAGGGATTGCGCTGGCTGGGCACGCATCTGGTGACGAACTTCACCGGCTTCGCGCCCCTGGGCACGGTGCTGGTCGCGATGCTCGGGGTCGGTATCGCGGAGCGCTCGGGCCTGTTGTCTGCTGCGATCCGGGGCCTCGTGCTCGGCGCGCCCTCGACCCTGCTCACGGCGGCGATCGTCTTCGCGGGCGTGCTCTCGAACACCGCCAGCGAGATGGGCTACGTGGTCCTGATCCCGCTGGCCGCGGTCGTCTTCCACTCGGTGGGACGCAACCCGCTGGTCGGTCTGGCAGCGGCGTTCGCCGGCGTCTCGGGTGGGTACTCCGCGAACCTGCTGATCGGCACGGTCGACCCGCTGCTGGCGGGCATCACGACCGAGGCGGCGGAGATGATCAACGCCGACTACGCCAAGGGCGGCCTGAAGGAGGTCTCCGCCACGGCCAACTGGTACTTCATGGCGGTCAGCACCTTCCTGATCACCATCGTCGGCACCTTCGTGACGACGCGCATCGTGGAGCCCAAGCTCGGCGCTTACGACGACTCGAACGCGGACAAGGAGGCGCTCGGCTCGAAGGACTCCAGCGAGCTGACCCAGATCGAGAAGCGCGGCCTCAAGGTCGCCGCCCTGGCTTCGCTCGGCTTCGTCGGCCTGATCTGCTTCCTGGCGGTGCCCTCCTGGGGCTGGATGCGTGACCCGAACTACAACGAGAGCGTGATCCAGGACCTGCGCCCGCTCCTGAAGAGCGTGGTCGCCCTGATCTTCGTCGGCTTCGGGCTGGTCGGCTTCGCCTACGGCCGCGTCGTGGGGACGATCCGCAACGACCGGGACGTGATCGACGCGATGGGCAAGGCGATGGGCACGATGGGCCTCTACCTCGTGCTCGTGTTCTTCGCGGCCCAGATGGTCGAGATCTTCAAGTACACCCAGCTCGGCCCGATCGTGGCCGTGCACGGATCGGACTGGCTGAACCGGATGGAGATGAACGGGCCCGGCATCTTCATCCCGTTCATCCTGATGTGCTGCTTCGTCAACCTGATGATCGGCAGCGCCTCGGCCCAATGGTCGATGACCGCGCCGATTTTCGTGCCGATGCTGATGCGCGTCGGTTACAGCCCCGAGGTGATCCAGGCGGCCTACCGCATCGGTGATTCGACCACGAACACGATCACGCCCATGATGAGCTACTTCGGCCTGATCCTGGCCTTCGCTCACCGCTACGACAAGAACCTCGGCATCGGCACCCTCGTCGCGACGATGCTGCCCTACTCGATCTGCTTCCTGCTCGGCTGGGTCGCCCTGTTCTACCTGTGGGTGTTCGGCCTCGGCCTGCCGGTCGGACCGGGGGTCGTCACGCGCATTCCGATCTAGCTAGCTAGAGCCAATACCCAGGACGGGGGAGCCTCGACGGTTTGCGTTTATCGCAACGGCCAGGATTTGCCGTTTTCCGCGTTGTGGAATCTCGCCACCCCACATAGTGCCGAGTGCTGTCCGGGGAGTGCTCGCTCCCGGCTCGCTCGCCGCGCGATGCTTCCCACTCGCTCTTCCCACCATGGAGATTCCCCCATGATTCGACTTGCAGCGCCCGCGCACATCCTGCCCCCCCGCTTAGCAATCGAGGCACCCTCGTCACTGGGCTTCTGTGCTCGCTCTCCGCGGCATCCGTCGCTCAGACCAAGCTGATCTACGTCAACGACAACCCGCCAGGTGGGGGGCTCGACAACGGCATCTCCTGGATGAACGCCTACGACGATCTGAGCGTCGCTTTGGAGGACGCACGCTCCACGATCATCAACGGAGGTGCCTTCAACGTGCAGGTCTGGGTCGCAGAGGGCACGTACAAGCCCACGGCGTTCCCGCAGAGCCTTCCCGCGGACGATGGCCAGACGAACTCCTACGCCTTCGAGGTGCACACGAGGGTTGAACTCTACGGCGGCTTCCTCGGTACGGAGGACTCCGCGACGAACCCCAAGACCGGCCGCCTCGGCAACTTCGAGGCCACCGTCCTGACCGGGGAGATCGGCGACCCGCGAGACCCGCTCGACAACTGCTACTCCGTGATCCGGGTCGGAGCTCTGGCCGTCCCGATCTCCAGCCCGCGCATCGATGGCTTCAAGATCGAGCAGGGAGAGGCGCTCCAACCGGCTGGTACGCCCGGCAGTCGGGGAGGGGGGCTGCGCGTCTGGAACACGAGCGATCTCGTGGTCGCGAACTGCACCTTCACGGACAACCGCGCGCGCGCGGGTGCGGGGGTGTTCCTCTCGCGGGGCAGCTTCCAGATGAAGTACTGCACCTTCCTGGACAACCGCGCCCGGATCGAGGGAGGTGGGATGCACATCGTCAACCTGGACGCGGCGTCCCATGTCCACAACTGCGTCTTCGAGCTGAACCAGGCTGGTATCCCGCAAGGCGGCGAGGATCAGACCACCATGCTCCAGTGGAAGGGCGGTGGCATCTATGGCGAATTCCTCGACGAGCGTCTGACGGTCGCCAACAGCCTGTTCTTCAAGAACGCGGCCGGCCAGGGCGCGGGCGCCTACCTCGGCGAGAACGGCACGGGCCAGGATCCCGGCTCGACCTTCGTCAACTGCACACTCACCAACAACAAGGCGTACTTCATTTGCACCAACGACGGCATGGGCAACTGGGTCTGCAGCTGGGAGGGGGAGGGAGCCGCCTTTTACTACAAGGTGGGTGGATCGACGCACACGATCGACAACTCCATCGTCTGGGACCCGGTCCTGAGTCCGAACACCGATGAGGCGATCATGATCGCCCCCAGCGCCACGAACCCGACGGTCAGCTACTCCGACGTGGAGACCGGAATGGCGGTCTGGCCCGGAACGGGGAACCTCAACACCGACCCGGGCTTCGAATCCCCCGCTGTGGACAACTTCGAACTCCGCCCTGGTTCGGCCTGTCGGGAGGCTGGCAGCAATGCCCTGCTCCCGCCGGACGCGGCCGACCTCGATGACGACGACGATGTAACCGAGGACGTGCCCTTCGAGCTGCAGAAGGGGGATGCGCGGGTGTTCGACCTCCCCGTGCCCATCGTCGAGATGGGCGCCCACGAATTCGTGCCCTCGATAGGTACCTGATCGAAGTGGGGCGCGTCCCGGATCGGGGCGCGCCCCCAAACCTCCCACCGCGGTAGTCTGACAAGAGTCGATCCTGATGCGACTCCTGCGAATCTTGACCCTGATGGCGTTGACGAGCCTCGCGCAGGCACAGACCTACGAGGATCAGGAGCTCCGGGCCGTCGATGGCGGACTCTATGACTTCATGGGCCGGTCCGTGGCTGTCACAGACACCCATGCCCTGGTGGGGGCACCGAATCATAATGGGGCCTTCGGCAGCTCCGGAATCGGGTACGTCTACGAACGGACGGCGCGGGGGTGGCGCCTCGCCCAAGAGATCCGATCTCCAACACCTGCGCAGAGCAACCAATTCGGTAGAGAGGTCGCCCTGAGCGATCGGCTCGCCGTCTTCGGCGTGTACGCGGACAGCGATCTTCACGAGGACTCCGGAGCCGTGCACGTGTTCCGTCGACATGGGTGTTGCTGGCAACCGGAGGAGAAAATCCTCCCTCCAGACCGGGGATACGGCTTCGGAGTTTTGGTGGCAGTGGATGACGACCGGCTGTTCATCAAGCACGGTTGGCACTTGCACATCGCCCTTCGCACACCGAGCGGCTGGGATGCGACGACTCGAATTCAGCCAACAGCCCCACCTGGTGGGGATTACTGGGTCATCAGCTCGATCGGCGTCGATGGGTCGGTCCTTGCGTTGGGGGACCCCGCGTACGAACAGGTCTTCGTCTTCGAACAGATCGCCGGCGAATGGCAACAGGTCGCCGTCATCTCCGAGCCCGACCCACAGAACTACGAATACTTCGGCTACTCCGTTGCCGTCGAAGGAGACGTGATCGTCGTCGGCGAACCCGTCCAGACCGACGCCGAACGGCCCGGCCGCGCGTTCGTCTTCCGCCGCTCCGGCCCACCCCCGAACAACTGGGTCCTCGAGCAGACCCTCAAGGGCAGCAAGGCCAAGCCCGGGCACCAGGACTGGTTCGGCTTCGACGTCGCCATGGGCGGCGGGCGCATCGCAGTGACCGCTCCTCTGACCAAGGTCGATCATCCCCAGGACCCCACGATCGAGAGTGCAGCCTACGTCTTCGAGCAGGACTCCACGGGCGTGTGGCAGGAGGTGATGCTCGCGGAGGCTGACGAGGAGCACCTCATGGGGAACTCCGTCGCCATCTCGGCCTCCCACCTGATCGTTGGTGCTATCGACACGGATCAAGGCGGGATCACCACCGGATCCGCCTTCGCGTACCACCTGCCTTTCGGCACCACCACCTGCCTCGGCCAGCCCCATTCCTCCGGGGTGGCCACCCTCACCTTGAAGGGAAGTCCGGCGATCAGCGCGAACGCGCTCACCCTCGGGGTGACGGGCCTTCCACCAGGTCAGCCGGCCGTGCTCTTCGCCGCCCCTCACCGGGACCATCTCCCCCAGTTCGGCGGCGGGGCGGGCACGCTCTGCCTGGGGGGCAGCTTGACGCCGCTCGGCCCACCACAACTATCGGGAGCAGGCGGTGAAGTCGCCCTCACCCTGGATCTCCTCGCCAGTAGCCCGCTTCAGGTGCTCGCAGGAGAAACCTGGCACTTCCAGGCCTGGTTCCGTGACGAGAACCCGCTGCCGACGTCGAACCTCAGTGGAGCCGTCGCCGTCGAGTTCCGCTGACCGCCATGCCCGAAGCCCGGGCGCAGCGCTCCGGCATTCGGTGTCCCCGGCTCGGATCCCTCACCAGGATTCGGCCGAGCAGGGAGGCTGCGCCACAGATGCAGACGCCGGGCCGTCGCACCGTCAGGTGCAGACGCCAAAACAACCCTCACGCCTCCGCAGGAGGCGTAGCGGGCCGGGGCGGGGCCTGCTAGCGGGTCAGGACCCGCTGGATCGTCTCGGCCACGAGCTGCGGAGCTGGTTCGTGGCCGAGGGCTTGGAGCTCCTCCACGAGGGGGAGCAGCTTCTGGTTCTCGATCAACAGAATCGCAGCGTCGATCAGGGCGCGCTCCTGCGCGTCGAGGTCGGGCGCGGCCGACAGGGGCATGGCTTCGTCTGCAGAACGCGTAATCGGTTGAGCGCAGCCGGCGAACAGTGAGAGCAGGACCGTGACGGGAGTGGACTTGGACATGCACCAGGGACGGCGCGGCTGCTTCCGCCGGGCAACCGAACTCGAGAACTTCATTGGGTCAGCTTGCGCGGCACCTTGCCCTCGACGACCCACTCGATCGAGGTCGTGACCGCGTCGTGCACCCGTCGCTCCTTCAACGGAGACGCCAGGAAGCGCAGCGCCGCCGCAAGGGGCAGGCGCGCCTGGGGGTGCTCCGCGAGTTCGCGCACCTCCTCGAGGGCGGCGAAGGGGGTCTTGATCGCGTGGGCGACGACGATCGGGCGCACGACCGGATCGCCGAGGACGAGGTCCTCCAGGCGCGGAGCGAGCGCCTCGAGGTCGAGGCCCGGATGCAGCGCACGCGCGATGGCTGCTGCGGCATCGCCCCGACCTACTGCCTCGAGGGGATCACCGGGTTCGCCAGCCAGGCTGGGTCGCTCCTCGACGGGCAGGTCCATTGCGCGTCCAGTGTGCAGGAACATCACCACCAGCCCGAGCAGGCGGCGACGGTCGGGATCGGGCCAGGTGTCCACGGCGGCGCGCACGGCGGCCGCGAAGGTGAACCGGTGGGTCGCCCAGAGCCAGTTCTCCGCCACATCGCCACGCAACTCCAACTTCGGGT
>JAQBVH010000045.1 GCA_027623615.1 Planctomycetota bacterium
CGGCGCGTCTCTGCGATCCACGCCGCGCACCTGCCGGACTCGGTGCCCGAGCGCGAGGGTCGCTTCCTCCGCCAGGAGCTGAAGTGGTGGGATGGACACGTCAACACCGTGCAGCACGACAGCAGCCGTGGCGGCGGCAACGCCATCTGCATGCTGCTCGGCTTCGAACACATCGAGGAGGTCGTCACCGGCTTCGGGGAGCGCGGCGTGCCCGCCAAGCGGGTCAGCCGCTCGGTGGCGCGGCAGGCGCGGCGCTACCTCGGGACGCAGGCTCCGGTCGGGGAGCACCTGGCGGACCAGCTGCTCGCGCCCCTGGCGGTGCTCGCGGGCGGAGTGTTCCGCACCCTCAACCCCTCGAGCCACACGCTCACGAACGCGAAGGTGGTCCAGGCCTTCCTGCCGGACTCGATCGAGATCGAGGAGCTCGGCCCGGAGGACCACCGCGTCACGGTGCGAGCGGGTCGGGATTGAACTACCCTTGAAGACCTGCGCCCGACCCGCGTAGGCCTACCCGTGGAATTCTTCTGCTTCCTCTTCATCACCATCGCGGTGATCGCCGTGAAGGCGGCCACCAAGGCGGCCAAGACCTCCGGCGCCGCGCGGGGCCTGTGGGTCGCCAAGAAGCGCGGCATCCTCGAGCGCCTGCGCGAGCAGGAAGGCGCGGTGATCCAGCACACCGAGGACCTGCGTGAGCGCGCCGCCCGCTTCGAGCCGCCGCCCGTGCCGCAGGACAGGCTCGACGAGGCTGAGCAGGCTCTGAGGAACTGGGGTGCCGACCCCGCGGTCATGGTCGAGGAGCTCCCCGAACCGGAGCCCGCGGTAGAGCTCCCTCAGGAGCCGATCGTCGCGCCCGAGCCCTTGGTCGAACCCGGGCCCCAGGTGCACCTCCGGCCCGAGCCAGTGCAGCCACCCGCGCTCGTCGACCTGGAGCCGTTCATCGAGGTCGAGGAGGAGTTCTTCGACCCGCTGGCCGGCCCGGCCGTGGCCGCATCGGGTGTCGGACTCGGCGCAGCCGTCGGCGCGGCGGTCGCGTCGTCCGAGGGAGAGCCGGCAAGGCCGCGCTCCGATCAACTCGGCGGAGCGGAACTCCTGGCACTGGCCCACGATCTCTTCGATTCGGGCCGTCCCGGGTTCGAGGTCAAGGAGCTCTTCGAGGGCCAGCACCTCGGACGCAGCGTGCGTTGGCGCGCGGTCATCGACCGGGTCGAGCCGTTCCAGCGGGACGAGCTCCTCCAGGACGGTCCCGGCGTGCGCGTCGTGACCGAGTACCAGCCCGAGGACTCCGGCGCGCGGCGCGTGCGGGTCGACATCGGCGTCGACGCAGAGACCGGCGCCCTCCTCGAGCGCGGCAAGGGGCTGGCCTTCGTCGGTGAGCTGAGCAGCTGCGACCCGTACCTGCACTCGTTCACGCTGCGCGACGCGCGGCTGGTCTGAAGGTCACTGGCGGCCAACCTTGACCCGCGGTGAGGGTCCAACGCTCCAGAGGCCAGTCCTGGGCAGGCCCGTTGTCACCTCGTGCCAGGTCTCTGTCCCTGCCCGAAACCCCATCCGGGCTCTTCCTGAGCACAGCGCGACCGGATGCAATGCGCCTTGCGCGGACGCATTCTGCGCGATCGACAGCGTGCGCCGGTGAGCACAGAAGAGGCTAGGATGCACCTCTGCCATGTGGGAGACCGAACTCGTTTGCACCGCCTGCTCAGGGACGCACACCGTGAGCGCCGCGATCATCCCGCGCGCCTTCTCGTACACGCGCCCCAGGAGCGGTGAGCACGTCGAGCTGCCCTTCCGAGACCCGTCCCGGACCCCGGAGCCCTGGCGTGAGGTGAACAATGCCTCGCCCGGCGCGATCGAGGTCGACCCTCAAGCTCACGGGACGCTCGATATCTGAGCCCAACCCATGCACCAGAGCATCACCGCCCTGATGGACGACGTCGTGGCCAAGAACCCGGCGGAGCCGGAGTTCCACCAGGCCGTCCTGGAGGTCCTCGACTCCCTCGGGGTCGTCCTCGAGCGCCATCCCGAGTACGCGAGCGCGAGGATCCTCGAGCGCATGGTCGAGCCCGAGCGCGTCCTGATGTTCCGGGTGCCCTGGTCGGACGACGATGGCCGGCCGCAGATCAACCGCGGCTTCCGGATCGAGATGAACAGCGCGATCGGGCCCTACAAGGGCGGGCTGCGCTTTCACCCCTCGGTCAACCTCGGGATCCTGAAGTTCCTGGCATTCGAGCAGGTCTTCAAGAACTCGCTGACGACGTTGCCGCTGGGCGGCGGCAAGGGCGGCTCGGACTTCGACCCCAAGGGCAGGTCGGACAACGAGGTCATGCGCTTCTGTCAGAGCTTCATGACCGAGCTGCAGCGCCACATCGGCCCGAACAGCGACGTGCCCGCCGGGGACATCGGGGTAGGCGGGCGCGAGATCGGCTTCCTCTTCGGCCAGTACAAGCGCATCGCGAACGAGTTCACAGGTGTGTTGACCGGCAAGGGCCTCGGCTGGGGCGGCTCGCTGATACGCACGGAGGCGACCGGCTACGGCGCGGTCTACTTCGGCAAGGAGATGCTCGCCACGCGCGGTGAGACGTTCGAGGGCAAGACGTGCCTCGTCTCCGGAAGCGGCAACGTCGCGCAGTACGCTGTCGAGAAGCTGCTCGAGTTCGGTGGCAAGGTCGTGACCATGTCCGACTCCGGCGGCTCGATCCACGACCCGTCCGGCATCGACGCCGAGAAGCTGGCGTGGATGATGGACTTGAAGAACGTGCGCCGTGGACGCATCTCGGAGTACGCGGAGCACTTCCCCGGAGTGACCTACTACCCCTCCGACGCGGCGGTCGACCACAACCCGCTCTGGGCGCACGAGGCACAGTGCGCGTTCCCGAGCGCGACGCAGAACGAGGTCAACGCCAAGGACGCCGCAAACCTGGTGAAGAACGGCGTGTACGTCGTCAGCGAGGGCGCGAACATGCCGACGGTCGCCGCAGGCGTCGAGCTGTTCAACGCGGCCGGCATCCTCTACGGTCCGGGCAAGGCCGCGAACGCGGGCGGCGTCGCGGTGTCGGGCCTCGAGATGGCGCAGAACAGCATGCGCTACAGCTGGTCGCGCGAGGAGGTGGACGAGAAGCTGCAGCGCGTCATGGCCGACATCCACACGAGCTGCCTCGACGCCGCCGAGCGCTTCGGTGCTCCCGGCAACTATGTGACCGGCGCGAACATCGCTGGATTCCTGAAGGTCGCCGACGCAATGCTGGACCAGGGCCTGGTCTAGGATCCCCATGAACGTGGAGCGACCGGGACCGGGCGCAGCTCCGCGGCGCGGCTTCCAGGAGCTGATGCGCCGCCGGGTGCGGCGCGCACTCCTCGTGTCGAGCCTCTACGACTCGTTCGTGCTCTCCGAAGACGGGCTCGCGGTCGAGACGATCCTCGCGCACTTCCTCGAGATCGGCCGCCAGCGCGTGCCGGACATCGTCCAGGTCTTCGACACCGACGCCGCGCTCGAACGTCTGGCCGAGGGCGCGGACTTCGACGTGATCATCTCGAGCGTACACCCGGGCGAGGGCGGAGTGCTCGAGCTGAATCGGCGCTTGCGCGAGGCCAGCTACCCGATGCCCGTGGTCGCGCTCGCGTACTCGGCCCGGGAGCTGCGCGAGCTGCAGGCCGAGGAGGGCCTCGACGAGCTCCACGCGATCTACCTGTGGCAGGACGACGTGCGCCTGTTCCCGACGATCGTGCAGGCGCTAGAGGATCGACTCAACGTGGCGGACGACACACGCCAGGGTGTGCCGGTCGTGTTGCTGGTCGAGGACAACGTCAGCTTCTACTCGTCGTTCCTGCCTGCGATCCAAGCCGAGCTGTCCGAGTACACGAACCGGCTGCAGGCCGACGATCTGTCGCTCTCGCAGCGCATGATGCGGATGAGCGCGCGCCCCAAGGTCCTGCACTGCACGACGTACGAGGAGGCCTGGTCGGCGTTCGAGCGCTACGAGAACTCCATGCTCGGCGTGATCTCGGACGTGGAGTTCCCGCGCGGAGGCGAGGTCGACCCGGACGCGGGCTTCGACCTGTGCCGCGCCATGCTCGGTCGGCGCCGGACCACGCGCCTGATCGTGCAGTCGAGTCGGCCCGAGAACGAGGCGTACGCCGAGGAGCTGGGTGCGTCGTTCCTGCTCAAGGGCGCGCCGGCGATGGTGGCGGAGCTGCGGCGCATCCTCGTCGAGCGCTTCGGCTTCGGCGACTTCGTCCTCCGCGATGAGGCCGGACGCGAGGTCGCGCGCGCGGAGAAGGTCCGGGACCTGATCGGTGTCCTGGAACGACTGCCCGAGGGCAGCCTCGCCGGACACCTCGAACGCGGCAGCTTGCAGAGGTGGCTTCAGGCCCGCACGGAGTTCACTCTGGCCGCGACGATCCAGGCTGCAGCCGACGCTTGCGCGGACGACCACGCGGAGCTGCACGCGCGGGCGCTCGACGCGCTCGAGACCCACCGCCGGCTGCGCGCGGCCACGGTGATCGCCGAGTTCGGCCGGGAGGGCTTCGATCCCCGCGTCTCGATCACCCGCGTCGGCACGGGCCCGATGGGGGGCAAGGCCCGCGGTCTCTCGTTTGTGAATCAGGTCCTGGCGCGCGCGGGCGTCCAGGAGCGCTTTCCGGACATCGACGTCTTCGTGCCGGCGTGCGTGGTGCTCGCGACGAGCGTCTTCGACGAATTCCTCGACTACGAGTTCCTGCGGGAGTTCGCTTCGGAGCCGCGCCCGGACGAGGCGATCGCGCAGCTCTTCCTGAACGCTCCGTTCCCGCGCGGGGCAGGCAACCACCTGCGCAGGTACTTGCAGCGTGTGAAGACCCCGCTCGCGGTGCGCTCCTCGAGCCTGATGGAGGACTCGCGCACGCAGCCGTTCGCGGGCATCTACGGCACGCACATGCTGGCGAACAACGCGCACGAGCTAGACGTACGGTTTCGCAAGCTGACCGAGGCCGTGCAGCGCGTGTACGCGTCCGCGTTCACGATGAAGGCCAAGGCCTACCTCGAGGCGACAGGGCATCAGCTTGACGAGGAGCGCATGGGCGTGGTGGTGCAGCAGCTCGTCGGCCGCGTGCGCGGCGACCGCTTCTATCCCGACTTCGCGGGTGTTGCGCGCAGCCACAACTACTATCCCGAGCCGGGCCAGGCCGCCGAGGACGGCGTGGTCGCGATCGCGCTGGGTCTGGGGAGGGCCGTCGTCGGCGGCGAGACGTGCCTGCGGTTCAGCCCGCGCCACCCGCGTCACATCGTCGGGATCTCGTCGGTGGCGGACGCATTGCGCAACACGCAGCGCGAGTTCCTCGCCCTGGATCTGCGTGGCGAGGCGCCCGACCTCGTCCGCTTGCCGATCGCCGAGGCCGAGGACGGGCCGCTGCCCTGGCTGGGGTCGACGCATGTCGCGGCGGACGACCGGATCGTCGACGGCATCTCACGCCCGGGCGTGCGCGTCGTGACGTTCGCGCAGGTGCTGCGCCACGGCGCGTTCCCACTCGCGGAGCTGTTGAACGACCTCCTGGCGAGCTGTGGCGAGCAGGCGGGCGGGCCGGTCGAGATCGAGTTCGCTGGCAACTTGCCCTCGCAGGGCCGACGCGGTCAGTTCGCGGTGGTGCAGCTGCGGCCGCTCGCGGTCAGCAGGGACCACGAGCCCGTGGACCTGAGCGAGGTGGACGACGGGCAGGTCCTGTGTCGGAGCCTGAAGGTGCTGGGCAACGGCCGGGTGACAGATGCGTACGACCTCATCGTTGTCCAGCGCGAGGGCTTCGACCGCGCGGCGACGGTCGAGGTCGCGGGTGAGGTGGCGCGCCTCGACGCGGTGCTGCGGGGGGAGGGCCGCCCCTACGTGTTGATCGGCGTGGGGCGCTGGGGGTCGTCGGACCCGGCGCTGGGCATCCCAGTCGCGTGGAGCCAGATCGCGGGGGCACGCGCGATCGTCGAGGCGGGGTTCGAGGACATCGTCGTGGAGCCGTCGCAGGGGACGCACTTCTTCAAGAACCTGACCTCGGGGAACGTCGGATACTTCACGGTGAACCCGGACGCGGGCGAGGGCGTGCTCGACTGGGGCTGGCTCGCGTCCGTGCCGGCCGTGACGGAGGTCGGGCCGGTGCGACACCTCCGCTTCGAGCGGCCGGTCGTGGTGGAGATGGACGGGCGCTCGGGAGAGGGCGTGGTCCTGAAGCCGGGGGGGTGACTCCGATCAAGGGCCGCGTCTTGCTTCCCATCGCCGTTAGGCGGGGGAGCCGGCATGACGACATGGTCACCGCGTGCCAGGTCTCCTATCCGCTGATGTCCGCCCATGTCCATCCGCAGGCCCTCGCCCAGCGGAACCTGACGGACAATGGCGGACATGAGCGGACTCTGGCGGACATCGCACCAAGTCGAGCGTCAGCTTCCCAAGCTGACACTCTTCCGCTTGCCGTCTTGTTGCCGGATCGACCGGAGACCCACATGGTTGTGCTGACTGCCGCTGTCCTGTGCGGCACTCCGATTCACTGCCCCTCCGCCTCCGCCTCCTCGCCCCGCGTGTACTTCTCGAACCACCCGCGCACGTAGAGGATCCGCCGCAGCGTGTTGCTCGCGTGCCTCCCCGCGGCCCCGTGGTACTCGTCTGGGATGCGCACCATGACCGAGGGCACCTTGCGCCACTTGAGCGCCTGGAAGTCCTCCTCGGGCATGCTCTCCGCCTTCGACGCCAAGACCGGCGAGCGACACTATGGACCGGTGCGCCTCGAGGGGGCGACCAACCTCTACGGTTCGCCCGTGCTCTCGGCGGGCAAGCTCTACGTCGCTGGCCGCGACGGGATGACCGAGGTCGTGAAGGCCGGGGACGAGTTCGCCAGCCTGGCGATCAACACCCTCGACGACGGCTTCGACAGCTCGCCGGCGATCGTGGGGGCCGAGATCTACCTGCGCGGCCGCGCAAACCTGTACTGCATCGCAGAGGACGAGGCCGACGCCCCGCGCTAACCTGCCGGGGTGATCCCCGCCATCGACGTCCAGGCAGAGCTCGACGACCTCGCCGCAGCCCTCGAGCGGTTCACCGAGCTGCGATCGCAGCTCGGCGGCCGGGCGGGAGAGCGCCGGCCGGACGTGTCGGGGTGGTCCCTCGAGGAGCACCTCTACCACCTCTGTCTGGCCACCGACCTCGCGCTGCGCAACGTGCTGTCGCTCTCGCGCGGCAAGGGCCGCCTGATCATGCACGAGGGTGAGGCCAACGCGCTCGCGATCCAGGTCCTGACCGAAGGCTGCTATCCGCGGGGTGAGTCGGTCGCGCCGCGCATGGTGCAGCCCCCGGATCCGATCGATGCTGGGCTGCTCGACCAGGAGATCGAGCTGCTCGGGCAAGGCCTCGAGCGCACGCGCGCCTTGCTCGCGACTCTCCCCGGGGCAGTGGCTCGCATCCCGCACCAGCACCTGGGTGCGCTCTCAGCCAGCGAGTGGTTGCGCTTCGCGCGCCTGCACGCGCGGCACCATCTTGCGATCGCGAGCGAGCTCGCGGACTGAGAGACGGTCGCAGGGCCCTGGAGGGGGGGCACGCCCCGGTAACTCCAAAGCTCCCTCGCTCTCGGGGTCGATCGTTGGAGCGACAGCTCTGGTGGCCTGCCCGGATGCAGGGCGCAGACCCGGCGCGGCGGAGCCGGTCTCCCCTTCCGGCGCTGGCGGGGGATGTGACGTCCATTTGCGGAATATCTGTCCGCGCACGACCCGGCCGGTCACTGGGGGGGGTCCTCCGATCCCGCAAGAACTCACGCACCGCCATGACCAAGTCCATCCACGCCCTCGCGGGCGCCTTCGCCCTCGCCCTTGCCGGGTCGAGCGCCGCCCAGAACACGTACCAGTACACCTTCGGCAAGGGGCTCGTCGAGCCCAACGATGTTGCCGTCTACCGCCCGTGCAACGGCGGGCCCAGCTACGTCTTCGTGGCCGACCTGGGGCTCAACCGGCTCGTGCGCTACAACGGCACGGGCTCCAACGACCCGGCCTTCGCAGTGAACGTTGACGCCCTCGACACGGGCCCGTGGGGGGTCGCCGCCGACGACTCGATCGCCTCGCCGAACCAGGGGCAGATCTACACGACGACCCACAGCATCTCCAAGGACTTCGGCCTCCTGTGGATCTATGACACGCCCGCCCTCGCCCTCACCCCGACGTGTGTCAGCATCAAGTGGTTCGACGGCAACGGCGACCCGCAGTGGCTGCGCGAACCCAAGGGCGTCGCCGTGGACGCTGCGGGCAACGTCTACGTCGCCGAGCCCCAGGGTGGTGTCGTGCTCAAGGTCGATGCGGCCGATGTGGCCTACGCTGGCGCCGTCTGCATCGAGGTGACCGCGTCCCTGTCCTTCGACACCCAGTGGTTCGAGCCGATCGACGTCAGCGTCGACAAGGCCGGCCGCATGCACGTCGCGCACCGCTGCGGTTGCGTGCCCGTGTTCAACCCCGACGGGACCTTGATCTCGACCAGCGCCATCTGGACGGGAGACTCCCACGGGGTCGACGCCAAGAACGATCACGCGGACACCTACGTCAGCGGGGTCGACAAGGTGCTCGGGTTCGACTGGGACTACCTGAACGAGACGCGGGTCGGGAAGGAGAACTTCGGCGCCTTCACGGACCCGCGCGGTATCGAGTTCCAGAAGTACGAGTACACCTACGGGGCTGGCTACACCCGCTGCGAGGATCGCTACTTCCTCGCCGACGCGGCCACGTCCGAGATCATCGTCTACGGCAAGGACTTCTACTCGACGCCGCTCCCGAACGACGCCGTGGCCTTCTACCGCTTCGATCCGGGCACGCTCGACTCCGCCCTCTCGAACCACATGACCCTGACGGGTCCGGCCACGCCCTACCCGACCGCCGGCCGCGTGCGCTGCGGTCTGGCCTTCCCCGAGGGCATCGGCGGGGGCCTCGTGCCCGACCACGCGAGCCTCGACTTCGGCGCCGGCGACTTCACCTTCGAGACGTGGATCTGCGCCAGCGACGCGCCCGGTGTGCGCACCATCTTCGACAAGCGCGACGGCTTCGCCGGCTACCACGCCTTCCTCTACGACGGCTACTTCGGCTTCCAGTTGATGGCCGGCGCGGGCTTCGAGAACATGTACACGCTGAACGACGACAACTTCGTCGGCGACGGCAAGTGGCATCACGTCGCGGTCACGGTCGAGCGCAAGGTCAGCGGCCAGGAGCGAGTGCGGCTCTACGTCGACTGCCAGCTCACCTACCAGGACCTGACCCCGATCCTCGGCAGCGTCGACAACGACGTCGCCCTGAGCGTCGGCGTGCACGGCACCGGCCTCAACAGCCTGACGGGCGCCCTCGACGAGCCGACCTTCTACAGCCGCTCGCTCAACGCCTGTGAGCTGATGAAGATCTGCAAGGCGGGCTGCGCCGGCAAGCACGGCACGGACGTGATCCACCACTTCTGTACGGCGGAGATGAGCGCGAGCGGCTGCCTGCCGAGCATGGACTACTCCGGCACCCCGAGCCTCAGCGGCTCGGACCCCTTCATCCTCGTCGCCAAGTCGATCGACGCGGACACTGTCGGGTTCCTGACCTGGGGCACGACTGGCGAGGCCTTCACTCCCTTCCAGGGTGGCGTCCTCTGCGTCGCGGGTCCCCTCCGTCGCTCGCCCCTGCTGCAGGCGACCGGTCAGGGCGACTGCGGCGGAACGCTCAGCGTCGACTTCAACACGCTCGCGCTGAGTGATCCGTCCCTCGCCCCGGGCACCAGCGTGTGGGCGCAGTTCTGGGTGCGCGACCTGTACGCGGCGGGAGGTCCTCCGGGCCTGCAGCGCGTGCCGATCGTCTTGACCGACGCTCTGCACTTCACGATGGAGCCGTGAACGCTCGCAAGAGCGGCTCGCAGCCCAGCCTGTGATCTCGATCGGGGGCCTCTTCCAGGAAGGGGCCCCCGAGTGGTTGTCCACCTCCGATGCCGGCCCACCAAGCACCCGGCCAGGCCTGCGAAAGAGGCTGCTGTCAGAAGAGGTTGATCTCGGTCGTCCCGTCGAGGGTCGGCTTCGTCCCTCTCAGCTCCGCCAGCTGCTTGCCTCGGCAGCGCACGCAGTGGGTGCCCCAGGACCTCTCCCGAGCATGCAACAGCAGGAGAATCGCCACGACCAGCAAGAGCCCACCCAACAGCCACCAGCCTGCGTCCTGAAACAAGCTCCAGCCGGCCCCGACCAGGGCGAGCAGGCCAACCAGCTTGGGGACGGCGACGATCCGCCGGCTGTGCGGCGTGGTCTCCTCGCACGCGGAGCAATACTGGACGGTCTCGCGTAGGAACATGATCGGCTCCTGGTGGGCCCTGTTGGACTTGAACCAACGACCTACCGATTATGAGTCAGCAGCTCTAACCAGCTGAGCTAAGGGCCCCGGGACGGTCACCCTACCGTCGCCCACGGGGTGATGACAGCCGCAGGGCGGCGGAGGCGCGCAGTGCGCGGTACCCGCGTGGTGTGCCCTGGTCGGCCTCCCCACGATCGGGCGAGCGCCGTTACCCTGGGAGCATGCTGCGGTCCGTTCTGCTTGCGCTGCTCCTCGTCGCTCCCTCGTTCGCCCAGTACGAGGGCGCGCCGCCCACAAGGCGCCAGATCCTGGCCCTCCAGCCACTGGTCGAGGCCACCTGCAAGCGGCTCGAGCTGCACCTGCCTTCGTTCAAGGCCCACGACCTGGAGAGCCGCATCAAGAAGACACTCCAGAATCAGGTCACCCGGGTGGTCGAGCGGCGCCACAAGGCGCTG
>JAQBVH010000046.1 GCA_027623615.1 Planctomycetota bacterium
ATGCAGGACCTGGTCGTCGACCTCTCGGGCGCCCAGGCCGGCAAGCAGCTCACCCTCGAGCTGCCGGGCGAGGGCCGCCGGGCGGAGGTCACCTTCCGCCTCGAAGGTCGCGCCCGCCCGCACGTCTCCGCCGTGCTGACCGGCTACACCGAGGACGTCGCCAACCTGGCCGCCGACGTGCCCTTCGGCTTCCACCGGGTCGAGTACCGCGCGGCCGCGGCGCGCTACCGCGGCCACGCCCTGCCGGCCGGCTTCGGCGTCCTGAGTGACCCTTCGGGTGCGTGGACCAACACGACCAGCGAGCTCGAGATGGGCCGCACGACCCACGTGCAGGTCGACCTGTGGCGACAGCAGGAGTCGGGTGAGACCTCGGGCGACTACCTCGTGCTCGAGATCCCCGTCCCCGCCGGAGCGCGCATGCTGGAGGGCAGCTTCAACGGCGGGCTCGGTCACTTTGAACAGCGTGACGGCGCGGTGATCGTGCCGATCGGTCCGCAGCTCGATGGCGCGGGCATCTCCTTCACCCTGCTCGGCGTCGACCCCGGCAGCTTCCACGTGCGGGCGCCGGTGCTGCGCAGCGCCTACGAGCCCGGCCGCGCGCGGGTGCACGAGGGCCGCGGCTTCGCGGTGCTCGATCGGGGCGAGACCTCGTCGGACACGTACCGCCCCACGCCGGACGAGCTCTTCCAGCACGGCACGCGCCTGTTCGGGGACGCGAACCTGAGCGGCGCTGGCGAGAAGCTCGGCCTGCTGTACCGGGAGCACGAGGGCAACCTGCGCACGAGCGACCTGCGCTCCCTCGCGCGGATGATGCTCACGATCTCGCTCGAGGCCCGGGACCCGGCCCTCGCGGTGCGCTTCTTCGAGGTGCTGCGCGAGAAGGACTCGGGCTACACGGTGCCGTTCGACCAGATCGTCGCGATCGGCGAGGCCTACCGTGACCTGGGCGAGTTCGAGCGCGCGTACCTGATCTTCCGCGCGACCGCGTTGGAGACCTTCGGCAAGGACCTCGAGGTGGCAGGCACGCTGCAGGACCAGGGAGAGCGCGCGGGCGCCCTCGACGTCCTGGACGAGCTGACCCTGGCCTACCCCGACCTGCCGAGCGTCGTCGAGGCGCGCCTCGCCCTCGCCGATCAGCTCCTCTCCCTCGCCCACGGCGCCCACCGCGACGCGAGCCTCGTGCGCGCGGGCTACGACCGGGCGGCGCTCACCCAGCGCGGCATCCTGCAGCTCAAGCGCTTCCTCGCCCTGCACCCCGACTCGTCCCTCGCGCCCGACGCCGGGCTGGGTCTGGTCAGCGCCTACCTGGGCATGGACGACGCCGAGACTGCCGCGCGGCTGGCCGGCGAGATGGCGGAGCTGTTCACCCAGCCGCGCTTCGCGGACGCGTTCACCTACACCCAGGCGGTCGCTCAGTGGCACCTGGGTCAGGAGGAGCACGCCAAGGAGCTGCTCGCCCGCATCGCCGCGGCCGAGTACACCGACGAGCGCGGCAACACGACCGGCTCGGAGAACCGCGACCTCGCGCTCTACATCCTGGGGCAGATCGCCCACGCGAAGCAGGACGCGGACACGGCCGAGGAGTTCTACGACCGGGTCGACCACCTCTTCGCCGACGCGAAGGAGGCCCTCGAGAGCTTCCGCCACCGCGCCTTGGTGCTGAAGGAGGTCACCACGGCCCGGCCGGGCCAGGCGATCAGCCTCGAGATGGAGGTGCAGAACGTCCACGAGGTCGAGCTGCTCGTCTACGCGGTCGATCTGATGACCCTCTACCTGCGCGAGAAGGACCTCAGCCAGGTGACCGCGGTGAACCTCGCGGGCATCGCCCCCACCCTGGCGACCACGATCGCCATTGATGAGGGCCGCGACCTGCGCGAGCGCGAGGCCACGGCCGAGCTGGCCCTGACCGAGCCCGGCGCCTACCTGGTGATCGCCCGCTCGGGCGGACTGCACGCCTCGGGCCTGGTGCTCGTGACCGACCTCGAGCTCGAGGTGGTCGAGGATGCGGTGAGCGGCCGGGTGCGCGTCCAGGCCCTCGACCGGGGCGACGGCCGCTACCTGCGTGACGTGGACGTGCGCGTCGTCGGCTCGGCGAGCGGCAGCTTCGTGAACGGCGAGACCGACCCGCGCGGTCTGTTCCTGGCGGACGGGGTCGCGGGCATGGCCACGGTCGTGGCGCGGCAGGGCGACCACTACGCGTTCCACCGCGGCGCTCGGACGATCGCCCCCAAGCCCCAGCGCAGTGACTACCAGTTCGCCGCCCCGCTCCAGTCAGACGCCTACTTCCAGAACGTGCTGGAGTTCAACGACGCCCGCCAGAACGAGCGCGGCATGCGCCTCGAGAAGGAGATCCGCAAGTCCAAGGAGGGTGTGCAGCTGGATCAGATCCGGTAGGAACGACCGATCGGGAATTAAAAAAACCGGACAGCGGGCTCCGGTTCAGCCGACTTCGGAGATACCTGGACGGGGAGTCCCCTGCGCGGGGCCCCCGTCCACCACCATGACGCTGCCGCCACTCGATTCCGGGCGCCCTCGGGGCGCCTCATCCCGTGAGGTCGATCCTCCTACCGATTGCTTCCCTCGCAGCCGTCGTGGGTGTCGTCGCGCTCCTGCCCCAACGCAGGGACGAAGTGCTCGCCGCCGCCTCCGGCCCGTCGTCCCTGGCCCTGCCGCTCGAGGACTCCCTCGCGCCCCGACTCGGCGCTGACAGCCGCACCTGCGGTGCACCGCAGGCGCCCTCGCAGGACCAGCGACTCCCGGGGGCGCGCTTGTCCGTGCGGGTCATCGACCAGCGCAGCGACCCGGTGGTCCGCGCGCCAGTCCTCCTGCGTGGCGAGGGGCAGCCGGACACCATGCTCCTCTCCGATCTGGAAGGGCGGGCGGTCTTCGCCGGCCTCGACGCCGGCGAGTACGTCGTTGGAATCGCAGACGAGCGGGCACGCGGAGATGCGAGCTGCGATCACGGCCTGGCGGCTCTCCCCAGGGGCTACTGGTTCGACGAGGACCGGCAGATCTCACTCCTGCTCGAGTCGCAGGACCGTCGTGCACAGAACCTGGTCTGCGAGCGGGGCGCCGTGCTCTACGGCAGCCTCAGCGCCGTCGATGGATCGCGCGGACACGGCTGCGTGCACGCCCGCAGCGGGATGCGCGATCGTGCCGGTCGCGCGTGGGAGGCGGAGGCGGACCCGCGCACAGGCAGCTTCTGCCTGACCGTGCCGCCGGGCCACTTCATGGTCAGCTTCCACGCGCCGCCGCCCTGGGACTCGCAGCAGCCGCCCAACCCCTGGTCCGATCTCGTGGGTCCCCCGCCGGTGATGCTCACCCTCGGGCCGGGCCAGAGCGTGAACCTTGACCGGGTCTTCGGTGTGGTGGAGGGCACGCGCATCACCGGCAGCATCATCGATCAGCGGGAAGAGGCCTGGTCCCTCGACGCCTGCTTGTACCTGCAGTCGATCATGGGCAACGACCGTCCCGGGTCGCGCTTCACGACCTCGATTCACACGGTCGCCACGGACGAGCGCGGCGCCTTCGAGCTCGGACCCGTCCCGCCGGGGAAGTACGGCGTGACCTTCGCGCAGTCCGATCAGGACCAGGCTGGCCCGGGCGGGCTGGCCGAGTATCCCGCGCCGCTGCTGTTCGAGGTCGCGGGCGAGGAGTCGCTCGACCTCGGACCGCAGCTGGTCTACCGCTGGGAGCCACTGACAGTCACGGGCAAGCTGCTGGTCGGCGAGAACCTGGGTCTGCGCCAGGTCCAGGTCGAGGTGCTGGTCCCCTCCGTGCAGCCCGCTGGCGAGCCCATGAGCAAGCCGCTGCGCATCCTCGCGGATGGAACGTTCACCCTCGCAACGACCTCCCACAAGCCGGGCGTCCTGACCTTCCGGATGAAGGGTCCGAGCGGAGTACGCGAGCGCGTGCTGGAGATACTCCCGTCCGAGGACCCGATCGAGATCACGCTGCGCTACCTGTGATCGGGGGTCGTAGCCCGGCGGGCTACCCCAGGCCTTCCCGTTGCAGCTTTCGGAGCACGTCGGTCAGCCGGTAGTGGCGGCCCAGGAGGCGGAACATCGAGCGCTCGTGGTCGTTGCCCATCAGGTGCAAACCGTCGTGGTCACGGACGTGGGGTGCTCCGAGCTTGCCCTGGGACGGCGCAGAGTGCTCCTAACTCCGTCGCAGCAGGAGGAATCCGGCCACCGCGGCGAGGGCCGCGATCACGCCCCACGGCAGCCCCTCGTCCTCCTCATCGGGCGGCGCGCTGGGCGCCTCCTTGCTCGACTCGGGGGACAACGACTCGTGACGGTGTCGTCGGGTTGCGCCCTGTACAGCGTCGGGCGCGGCTCGGAAGCTCGCGCGGCCGTCGTACATGGCCAGCTTGCGTTCGTACAGGTCGTCCGCGTCGACCTGGACCGGCTCCCCGACACTGCGCAGGAGCGCGGGTGTACGATCCCTGAACCCGTTGCCGTCCTGCTCGCGACCCACGATCACGTTCGGGTCGGCGTAGGGGTGCAGGGTCTCACGGTGGCGCTGCTGCAGCACCCGCGCGTCACGTTCGAGATCCACCTGATCCTGGGACCAGCAGGGCTGGGCCAGGACCAGGCCAAGGAGGACGAGAGCAATGGCGCGCATCGATCGAGCTCCTAGACGTCCGCCGCGGGCACCGCGTGCCTGTTGGGGTCTTCGATGAGCGGGCGCCAGCGGAGCACCTCGGTCGCCTGCATCGTCGTCGGGAGCAGGTTGCCGAGCATTCCGGTACCGCCGCCGAGCAGGCGACAGTCGTAGTTGATGATGATCTCCGGCGTGCCGTAGATGATGCTCTCGTTACGGCTGATGATCGCGCCGTTGACCACCGCGTCCTTGCTCCCGAGCACGAGCCAGGCGAAGGAGTGATTGGTGTAGAAAGTGGCGTCGAAGTGGTTGGCGTAGAGCGTGGCGATGTCCGAGTATTTCGCGATGCCGCCCACCGGCATGTTCCCGCCCCAGTGGGCGGTGTCCAGCGGGTCGTCGAAGGCCATGTCCTGGGCGTAGTCGGTCGTATCGTCGTGGAGGCCGTCCCCGTCGATGTCCTCCCCGGATCCGGGGATCACGTCGCCGACCTTCTTGCCGGGCGGGATCAGGCCCAGCTCTTCGTCCGTCAAGTCGTAGACCTGGACCGTGAAGATCCCATCGTCCTCGAGCAGGTCGTCGTCGGCCGTGCCGTAGACGCCGTCGCGGCCCGCGCGCGTGTTCGGGATGCCGTCCTCCCCTGCATCCTCCTCGGATTTGTTCAGCGAGGAGCCCATCCAGCCCTTCACGTATTTCTGCCACAGACCGTGCGTGTGGTCGCCTACCACGACGTTCTCAGAGGCGAACAGGCCCAGGAAGTCGTTGTTCTTGTTCGAGGTGATCCACGCCTGGGTCTGCGCTTGGAAGTCGTGGTTGGGGCGCGGCTTGTTCGGTCCCTTGACGTACTGGATGGAGTTGGGGCAGTAGACGTTGCCGTCCGCGTAGATCGCGCCCTGGCCCTTGACGTAGCCGGAGATGATCACGTCGCCGCGCACGACGACGTTGCCGTCGATAACGATCGGCTTGGCCTTGGTCCCGTGCAGGTACAGGTTGCCCTTCTCATTCGGGCTGTCGCCGTAGACGCCCGTGAACTTGAAGCCCCCGCTGGAGAGGGAGGCCCCTTGATCGAGGGCGTGCTCCTCGTAGGAGGTCAGGTCCGTCAGGTTGGGCATCGGAATCTGGTCGAGAAACTCGTGCTGGTTGCGCTCCTCGCCCCCGTTGCCACGGATCTTGTGCGCGTCGACGATGTCCCAGCCGGAGTAGATTCCGCCGTCCTCGCCGTCCTCGAGACCGTCACCGTTGTCGTCGTGGTAGCCCTGGAGCTTCGCGGCGCCGCCGTTCCACTTCAGACCGTCATAGATGGGCTGCCCGTTGACGGTCGGTCTGTAGCCGGCGGCGTCGAACTGTCCGTTGCTGCGGGCGTTGCCGTTGCAGACGATCGTGTTGCCGTAGAACCAACCCCAGTTGTTTATGAAGTAGGCGTAGTTGAACACGTCGCTGGGACCGAGCGACAGGCGCACGGTGGTCGAGCTCGCTCTCCAGGCAGTGGGTCGGCGGCCCGGCGGCAGGTTCTGGGGCGCGTCCGGCAGGTAACCGGTGCTCTCGACCGTGATCGTGACGGCGGTGTCGGTGGCCTCGTCCAGGGTCATGCGCACGGAGTAGGCGCCGACCTGCGCGTCCCCGTCCATGAGGGGCTCGCCCAGGAACGGTTGGATCGAGTCCTCGCCGCCGAAGAGGCCCTCCACGCCCTCGATCGGGTTGAGGAAGTCGCGCCGCTGGACCGCCTTGCCCAGGAGGTGCATGGCCCGCTCTCGACCCGCCTCCGCGAGTTGCTCGGCGCGCACTGCGTCGATGACCTGCCGGGACTCCCGTACGTCGATGTTCGAGACCAGGGTCGTGGCGTAGACCAACCCGACCAGCCCGGTGAAGACCACCAAAGTGGCCACCAGCGCGCTGCCACGCCGGGGGTCAGTTGCGTGCACGGAACTGAAAAGAGAGTTGCTTGCCATGGTTGAGTCCGTGCGATCCAGCGAGTGCGAGCGACAGCTGCCAGATATCCCCGGCCGGCACCAGGGTGAACCCCGGCGTCGCTGCGTCCTCGGAGAGCGCCTCGAGCAGCACTTCGGAACGTTGAATGTCGCCCTTGTCGTCGAGCACCTGCCGCATGAGCCGACGCCCCCCCGCGTCGATGACCGTGTAGCGCAGGCTCCAATCCTCACGCGGCTCGCCGTTGTCGTCGAGCCCCGGCTCATCGATCCCCCAGCGGTCGTCTCCGGCGACCACGATCGGCTCCTGGAACGTGATCTCGTGGCAACCGTTGCCGAGCGTGATGATCCCCATGCCGGAGGACTGGCAGCCCTTCAGCTCGTCCGCGAGCTGCCGGCAGACATCGCGCAGGTCGTCGTGCTCCTCGGCGCGGGAGACGACGGCATCCTGCGCACGGTCGGCCAGCAGGACGGTGTCCTTCAGGGCCAGGGCGATGAGCGCGAAGACCGAGCCGGCGATGGTGAGCTCGAGCAGCGTGAAGCCACCCTGAGCGTTGCGGGGGCGACGCATCATCCTGCGCACCTCAACGCGTGAGCACGCCCGATCTGCCGGTTCGTGCGACGGTCGATCAAGGCCGCCGAGATCTGCAACAGGCCGACCTCGGCTGCGAACACGGTCACGTTGACGGTGAAGTTCGAACGCGCGAAGGTCTCTCCGTCGAAGACCTGGTTGCCGTCCAGGGCGAGCAGGTCCGAGTAGGGGACGGCCGAGAGGCTCTCGAGGGTGGTCTCGAGGAAGAGCGCTCCATCCGCCAGCCGCTCGGCCTGGTCGACGGTCTGGATGTTCTCGGAGAATGCGGCGGCCGTTCCGAGCAGCATCACGGTCGCGACGACGAGGCTGATGGTGACCTCGATCAGGGTCAGGCCCGCGCTCGGCGCGGTGCGGTCCGGCCCTTGGGTGCCTCCGAGAAGCTTCATCGCCAGTCGTCCTCGTCGGGACATGCTGGGAGCTGCCGGGCGACGGAGACCCGCAGGGAAAAACGGTTTCCGGCCCGGCGATGGATCGCCTGCTGGGATCGACTGCCCCGCAGCGGTGCAGGAGCCGTCGAACGCAGCCAGTCCGGCCGTCGAGGAAGGGGAGCCAGCATGCCGACTCCGTCAGACCTCTTGCTTGGGCGCCGCATGGGAGGACTCCAGCTCGCTGTCCGCGGCCGCGACGAGGCTGGGGACCTCCGGCTCCTGCTGGGCGGGCGCGGGCGCCTCGGACCAGGCCCGGGCCAGCGCTCCGTTGAGCGCCTCGCACAGGTCCTGGAGCTCGTCGTCCTTGCGGATGCGACAAGGCCCGGGGCGCTCCGCTCCCGCTGCGACGTTCCGGCAGTAGCGTGTCATCTGGAACGCCGGGCCAGCGATGCGGTGAGTGACCAGCAATCCAACCAGGAAGGTCATCGGAACCAACAGCCCCAGGGTCAGCAGCATGTTCGAGACCAGCATCGCCGGCATGCCGCTCAAGATCGCCCCGCCTCCGTCGGGCATCTGGTCGGCGAACGCGCGCAGCGATCGGTTCAACAGGACGACCTGGAACAGGCTGGCGGCGCAGGCGATCGCCAGGAATACCCCGACCAACTTCAGCTGGAGGGCTGAGTTGATGAGCTTCTTCTTGCGCTTGTATTGGCCCATGGGATTGCTCGTCGGCACGATCCCTAGCTGGTTGGCTCGAGAGGCACTGACTCAGTCACGGCGAGACCCGTGCCGGGATTCCAGAGGAACGGGGCCGTGGCGGGCAGTGGGTAGGGGCCGTGGTCGATTGGGAGGGGGAATCAACCAGACCTGTCGACCGCGGCCGCCGCAAGAATCAAACGAAACTGCGGGTTACTCCGGGCGTCTCTGACCGGGGCCAGCGGAGGGCCGACCGCGAAGGAGGCCAGCGGCCCGAAGGCCCGCTGAACGCCGCTCGCCCTGCCACGAGGAACCCGGCCTGACCGTGAGGTGGGGCGCCAAGGAACACCCACGCCTCCGCAGGAGGCGTCGGGGGTCCCAACGGGATCCCCTACGCCAGGATGGTCGGATGCAGCTTTCCGTGCACGTCGGTCAGCCGGTAGTAGCGGCCCTGGAAGCGGAAGGTCAGGCGCTCGTGGTCGATGCCCATAAGGTGCAGGACCGTCGCCTGGAGGTCGTGCACGTGGAAGGGGTTCTCCACCACGTTGTAGCCGAACTCGTCCGTCTGACCGTAGGTCACCCCGGGGCGGATGCCGCCGCCCGCCATCCACATCGAAGCACAGCGCGGGTGGTGGTCGCGGCCGTAGTCGTTGCCGCCGAGCCGGCCCTGGCAGTAGCTCGTGCGGCCGAACTCGCCGCACCATACGACGAGCGTGTCCTCGAGCATGCCGCGCCGCGCAAGGTCCTGCACCAGGGCCGCCGAACCCTGGTCCGTCTCGTTGCACTGGCTCTTGAGCCCGCCCACCAGGCCACCATGCTGGTCCCAGCCCTGGTGAAAGAGCTGGACGAAGCGCACGCCGCGCTCGAGGAGCCGGCGCGCCATCATGCAGTTCGCCGCGTAGCTCCCCGGGGTCCGCGACTGCTCTCCGTAGAGGGCGAAGGTCTCCTCGGGTTCGTCCGACAGGTCCGCGACCTCGGGGACCGAGGCTTGCATGCGGTAGGCCAGCTCCGCCTGCTCCTGCCAGCTCGCCGCGCCCCGCGTGCCCTCCTGATCGTGCAACGCCCTCAAGGCGTCGAGGGCACGCCGCCGCCGCCCGCGCGTGACGCCCGGCGGATTGGACAGGAACAGCACCGGGTCCGCGCTCGCGCGCAGCTGCACGCCCTGGTGCCGCGCCGGAAGGAAGCCCGCGCCCCAGAGCCGCTGGTAGAGGGGCTGCCCGCCCTTGTCCTTGGTGACCATCACGCAGGCCGGCGGAAGGTCCTTGGAGAGCGAGCCCAGCCCGTAGGAGAGCCAGGCCGGAATCGAGGGGCGGCCCGCGATCTGCGACCCGGTCTGCACGAAGGTGATCGCCGGGTCGTGATTGATCGCCTCGGTCACGAGGGTGCGCACGATGCACAGCCGGTCGGCGATCCCGGCCGTGTGCGGGAGCAGCTCGCCGATGCGCGCTCCGGACTCGCCGTAGCTCGCGAAGTCGTAGGCCGAACCGACCAGGGGCAGGGTCGCTTGGTTGCCGGACATGGCGGTCAGACGCTGGCCCTGACGCACGCTGTCGGGCAACTCCTCGCCTTGACGTTGGCGCAGCACCGGCTTCTCGTCGAAGAGCTCGATCTGGCTCGGTCCACCCGACTGGAACAGCCACACCACGCGCTTGGCCTTCGCCTGGTGGTGCGGCGCGTCGATGCGCTCGACCGTGACGCCCTGCGGCAGGCTCGGCAGGGTCAGACCGGCGGCGAAGCCGCTCAGGAGTTGTCGTCGATCGAGGGTCATCGCAGGGTCGTGACGGCGTGGTGAGAGAACAGGGTCGCTGCGAGCAGGGACCAGCAGGCCAGCTCGATCGGATCGAGGTCATCCGGCACCGGTCGCTGGCCAACGGCGAGGGCGGCCATCGCGTCCTCGGGCGCGGCGCGGTAGTCGGCGCGCAGGTCTTCGAGCAGCGCGAGCAGGGTCGCGACCTCGGACATGTGCGGGCGCCGGCTCGTGAGGCGCAGGAAGGCCTCGCTCAAGCGCACGCGGTCGTCGTCGTAGCTGCGCAGGAGATCCTCGGCGAGGGCGCGCGCGGCCTCGACGTACTGCGGGTCGTTCCAGAACAGGAGCACCTGCAGCGGCGACTGGGTCGAGTGGCGCTGGACGACGCACACGTCCCGCTTGGCCGCATCGAGGATCAGCATCGCGGGCGGCGGCGAGGTGCGCTTCCAGATCGTGTACAGGCTGCGCCGGTGCACACCCTCGCCCTGGTCAGCCACGTAGACGTGCCCCGACTTCTCCTTCCAGAGCCCGGCCGGCTGGTAGGGCTTCACGCTCGCGCCACCGATCCTTTCGCCCAGCTGTCGTGCGTCGAGCAGGACCTGGTCGCGCAGCATCTCCGCCGGTAGGCGCAGGGACGGACCGACCGAGTACAGCTCGTTGCCCGGGTCGAGCTCCGGCGCAGCGCCAGCTGCCTGGCGGAAGGTCGCCGAGAGCACGAAGCGGCGCAGCAGGTGCTTCACGTCCCAACCGGAGGCGACGAAGGTGCTCGCGAGGTGATCGAGGAGCTCGGGGTGGGTCGGCGGCGAGCCCTGCAC
>JAQBVH010000047.1 GCA_027623615.1 Planctomycetota bacterium
GAGGTTGGCACGGCGGTTGACCTTGGTCACCCGCGCCGGAAGCACGCAGCACCGGCCTGGAACACCAAACAACCAATCCCATGCATACCCCTCTGCACGTTTCTCTCCTCGGCCTCGGCCTGACCACCCTCGCCTCCGCTCAATTCGGCGCGGGCAGCACCTACTTCCCCGGCGCGGAGCCCGAGGGCGTCGTCCTGGCCGACTTCGACGGCGACGGCGACCTCGACCTGGCGGCCACCACGGACGCGCCGGACAAGGTCTCCATCCTGACCAACACCGGCGGCGGCACCTTCACGGGCCCCATCCAGGTCTTCCTGGGCAACGGGACCTCGCCCCAGGACCTCGTGGCCGGCGACGTCGACGGCGACGGCGACATGGACCTGATCGTGGCGCTGAAGAACGTGAACGCCATCCAGGTGATCACCAACGTCGGCGGCGCGTTCGTCCCCGGCGCGACGACCTCGGTCGCGGGCGACGAGCCGCGTCACCTGGCGATCGGCGACATCGACGGGGACGGCGACCTCGACGTGGTCACCTCGAACCGCAAGACGGACAACCTCAGCATCTTGCGCAACACGGGCGGCGCCTTCGCGCTCAGCGCGACCGTCCCGGGCGGCGCGGAGCCGCGCAAGGTGGTGCTCGCCGACTTCGATGGCGACGGGGACCGTGACCTCGCCGTGAGCGCCCACGACGAGCGCACGATTCGCATCCTGAGCAACAACGGTGGCGGCACCTTCACGAGCCAGGCGAGCCTGTTCGTCGGCGCCCAGCTACGCCCCGACGGCCTCGCGGCCGGCGACATGGACGGCGACGGCGACCAGGACCTGATCGCTGCGGTCAGCGGCAACACCGCCGCGCAGATGTTCGTCAGCGTCTTCGTGAACCAGGGCGGCGGCAGCTGGGGTGTCCCGCTGCACTTCCCCTCCGGCGGCATGAACCCGGACGACGTCGAGGTCGCCGACCTCAACGGTGACGGCCTGCTCGACGCGGCCGTCTCCAACCAGGACTCGAACACGGTCGCCAGCCTGGCAGGCCTGGGCGGCGGCGTGCTCGGCGCCCCGAGCCTGGTCGGCACGGGGACGCGCCCCGGCGACGTCGAGCTGGGCGACCTGGACGGCAACGGCAGCCCGGACCTCGCCGTGGCGGATCGCGACTCGAACGACGTGATGGTCTTCTTGAACCAGAACGCGGGCGGCGGGATCGGCACGAGCTACTGCGGCCCGGCCAACCTGAACTCGAGCGGCCTGTCCGCCGTGATCTCGGCTGTGGGCAGCACCAGCGTCGCGGCCAACAACGTCCGCCTCGACGCCGCGCAGATGCCGTCGGGCGAGTTCGGCTACTTCGTCAACTCGATGACCCAGGGCTTCGTCATGCCTCCGGGCAGCCAGGGCAACCTCTGCCTCGGCGGCAGCATCGGTCGCCACACCGCCAACGTGATGAACACGGGCGCGGCCGGCGAGTTCTCCCTGCAGCTGAACCTGACCATGGTCCCGACCCCCGGCGGCATGGTCGCCGTCGGCGCCGGTGAGACCTGGAACTGGCAGGCCTGGTTCCGCGACGGCGCCTCGTCGAACTTCACCGACGGGATCTCGATCCTCTTCCAGTAAGGAACGGGGAGGAGGCAGGGCGCGTCCAGGGTTCTTATCGTTTCGTGGTCAGCCGCTGGTCAGCCGTTGCAGCGTTCGCAGACCTTGCCCTCGGCCGCGGCCTTCACGCAGCACGGGTGGGCGCACGCGCCGCCGGCCTTCTCGGCCTTGTCGCAGCACGAGCCGGCCTTGAAGCTGACCTGCTTGGCACCCGGAGCGCGCTCGTAGGTCGCCTCGAAGGCGCGCAGCGTGTCGCCGCCACCGATCATGAGGTCCGTGCTGACGCTGACGACGCCGGCCTTGGAGAGCTGCACGATGCTGCGCTCGACCATGGGGACTCCCTCCATGGTGCGCTCCGAAGTGGTGATGATCTGATCACCCTCGCGGCGCGCCGTGCCGATCGAGAACTCACCCATGCTCGAGAGCACGATGTTGGTGAAGGACTCGGTGTTCGGATCCCAGGCCATGTACCACTGGCCCTGGTAGTCGCCCGGCTGACCCAGGATCGACCCCGAGAGGACCAGCCCGCCGTAGCGCCACTCGACAGCCTCGGTCGCGGTGATGTCCATCTCCATGCCCATCATCGCGACGCTGCCCTTCAGGTTCCAATTGCCGACCATGGGAGCGAGCGGCGCGAGCGTGTCGGCCGGCGTGTCCACGCTGGACTCCCTGGCGGGGGCGGGCTCCGTGGAGGTGCGCTTCACGCGCCCCCACACATGCTTGAAGGAGCCGTCGAGGCCGCTCAGCCGCTCCATCGAGAACTGATAGCCCTCCGCGGTCACCTCGGTGATCGCGCGCTCGGCGAAGGGCACGCCCTCCTCGCGACTGCTGTAGGTGCTGACGAGCTTGCCGTCGATCCAGGTCACGTCCTGCTTGCTCGCACCCATCGAGCCGACCGAGACGCAGATCACCTCCGACCGCTCGCGGTCCCAGCCGTACAGGGTGCGAAACTCCAGCGGACCGATCGGCGTGGCGACCTTCTCGTCGAGCTGGACGTAGTGACCGCCGAGCACCAGCTGGCCATTGGCGGTGCTGGTCCAGTCCGCCGGGTCCATGCCAGGTGCGGGAACGAACTTGCCGCCGCCCTCGAACTGCCCGATGAAGTGATGGAACTTGGCCACCTCGGGCGCGGGCTCGAAGGACTGGGCGAGGGCGGGCAGGGTCAGGGCAAGCGCGGTGAGCGCGCGGGGAATGAACGAACTGGGAATCTCCTGGGAAGGGTTGGGAGCCCGAAGCCTAACGTCATTCGCGCGCACCCGTGGAGGGCCTCCTGACAAGGTATGGCAGGAGTTTCGTAGGGCAGGGAGCGTCAGCGAGCCCGCAGCGCTTCCAGCGCCCTGGTCATGCGCTCGACGACCTCGGGGCGCTCCGCTGCCAGGTCCCTGTCCTCGCCCGGGTCCGCCTGCAGGTCGAAGAGGCGCGTGCCGTCGAAGGGCTTGCCCTTGGGATTCTGGCGTCCGCCGGAGCCGGTCGAGAAGACCGCCTTCCAGCGGCCCTCCCGCAGCGCGAACGTGCCGTTGACCGAGTGATGGACCACCGCTCCGCCGCGCTTCGCGTTGTCCGGGTCGCGCAGAAGGCTCAGCAGCGAGTAGCTGTCCCGCGCAGCGCCCTCGGGCACCGGTTGCTCGAGCAGCGCCGCGAAGGTCGCGAAGAGATCCACGTGACAGATCGGCTCGGCGCAGGTCGTGCCGGGCTCGACCACGCTCGGCCAGCGCACGAAGAAGGGCACGCGGTGGCCCGCCTCGTAGACGTCGGCCTTGGTCCCGCGCCAGGGGCCGTTCGGCCGGTGGTGGTCGGGGTGGTAGCCGTGGGCCGTCGGCACGGTCACGTGGTCCGTGGCGCGGTCGTCGAGCTGGTACATGTAGGAGCCGTTGTCGGAGGTGACCACGACCAGCGTCTCCGCCGCCGCGCCCGTGTCCTCCAGGGCCTTCAGCACACGGCCGATGCTCCAGTCGACCTGCACGATGAAGTCGCCGTACTCGCCGAGGCCCGTGCGATCGCGGAAGTGATCGTGGGGCAGCGTCGGCTTGTGGGGCGCAGTGAGGGGCATGTAGAGGAAGAAGGGCGCCTCTCCCTTGGACGCGTCCTCGATGAACGCGACCGCTTCGCGGGTCAGGTCGTCGAGCACGTTCTCGATCCGAAAGTCGATCGAGCGCGGTCCCTGGCGCACGAACGCGGGGAAGCCCTGCGCCTTCTGCTGAGCGGTCGGCTGAGCGGCGAAGTGGTCGTCCTGGATGTACACGTAGGGCGCCATGTCGAGCGACGCCGAC
The DNA here is from genome assembly GCA_027623615.1 of Planctomycetota bacterium. Taxonomy (GTDB): domain Bacteria; phylum Planctomycetota; class UBA1135; order UBA1135; genus JALWOP01. The sequence continues at coordinate 3,857 of JAQBVH010000047.1, forward strand.
ACGCCGAAGTAGTGGTCGAACCCGTGGTGAGTCGGACCATCGCTGATCACACCCGCGAAGTCGATGCCGGGATCACCGGCCCAGGTCGAGGTGTCCGCGTCCTCGGCCAGCTTCGGCAGCTGCATGCCCAGGTGCCACTTGCCCACCGCCGCCGTGCGGTAGCCCGCGCCCTTGAGGAGAGTGGCCAGGGTCGGCTGATCGGGCTCGAGCAGCGGCGTGCTGTAGCCACCGAGCACGCCGCTCTTCAAGCGCGAGCGCCAGCAGTACGTCCCGGTCAACAGGCCGTAGCGCGTCGGCGTGCACACCGCGGAGGGCGAGTGGGAGTCCGTGAAGGTCATGCCCTGCTCGGCCAGTGCGTCGAAGTTCGGCGTCGGGATGCGCGACTGCGGGTTGAGGACGTGCACGTCTCCGTACCCCAGGTCGTCCGCCAGGATCACGACGACATTGGGTCTTGGCGACTGAGCGGCGGCGAGGGAGGCGGTGAGGAGCAGGGCGCACGTGCGGATCATGCGAGAACCGTAGCGAGGGACGCGGGGCGCCGCCATGCCTGCTCGAGCGCACGGGGCGGAACCTCGAGAGGGACCCGTCGTTCCACCCGGAGGCCCGCGATTCGTGATTTGCGCACGGAGCCCAGGGGTTTCCGACGGTTTCCCAAGCTGCCGACCCGGGTAGCTCGTCCGTGTCCTGCCTGGATCGGCCCCGCCTCCTACAATCGAAGCGGATGCTCAAGTTGCCTCTCTGATCATGCGCAGACTCGCCTTCCTGCTCGCTGTCGTTCCCTCGCTCGCTCCGCTGGCCGCCGCACAGGACCGCGGCGATCCGCGCTCGACGATCGAGAAGTACGAGCGCTTCCTCGATCGCAAGCCGTTCAACGACAGGGCGTTCGACCAGATGGTCACCGCGGCCGTGTCGATCAACGCCCTCGACGAGCTGATCGAGCGCTACCGCGGACGCCTCGAGCAGGGTGCAGGCCTGGGGCCGCGGGTGATCCTCGCGCGCCTGCTCGCCAGGGGCGAGGAGCACGAGGAGGCGCTGCTGATCCTGAAGGACCACCTGGGCGAGGACGGGGTTGGCGGCGACGCGCGCGTGCTGCGCATCGTCGGGCACCTCGAGCTGGAACGTGGCCGCACGAAGCAGGCGGTCGACTACCTGGACCGGGCCGCCGCCGGCACCGAGGACCGCGATCTGCTCGAGGAGATCCACACCCTGCGCGGTGAGGCCTGGCTCTCGGCCGGCGACCGCGCGAAGGCGGCCGCGGCCTTCCACGATCTGGCCGAGCTGGAACCCGACAGCTTTCCGCTGCGCCTCGATGCGGCCGACGCTCTCTCCCGGCACGGCCTGCACGAGCAAGCGCTGATCGAGTTCCAGGTCGCGGTCCAGCTGGCCGAGGGCGACAGCGCACGACGTTGCCGCGTGCTGGCCGACATCGGCAAGCTGCACGAGGCGCTCGCGCACGGCGAGGAGGCGCTGGCCGTCTACCGTGAGGCGATCGGCCTGATGTCGCGCGGGCACTGGCTGAAGGAGGACCTCTACACCCGCATCCTCGCCCTGCATCGACGCACGGGCCAGATCGACCTGCTCCTCGACCGGGCCGCCGAGGACGTGACCGCGGCCCCCGGCGACCTCGACGCGCGCGAGTTCCAGGCGCGGGTCCTGGTCGCCGCCGACCGTAAGGACGAGGCGCGCGAGGTGCTCGCGTCGGCGACCGTGGAGTTCCCCTCGGACCTCGACCTCGGCCGCAGGCTGATCAGCTTGCTGCGTGACCTCGAGGACCAGGGCGGCGTCGTTGCCGAGTACCAGCGCCTGCTCGAACAGCACCCCGGGGAGCTCGAGCTCTACCTCGAACTCGGCCAGACCTTCGCGGCCTCGGGCAAGCTCGAACAGGCGGCGCGCCAGTGGCAGCAGACCCTCGAGCAGCGCCTCGACGACGCGAACCTGTGCGTGCGGCTGGCGGGGTTGTACGCCCTCTACGACCAGCCGAACGAGGCCGTGCAGCTGTTCGAGAAGGCGATCAGCCTCGAGCCTGCGGAGTTGCGCCACTACGCGGATCTGGCCTCGTACCTGCGGACGAAGGAGCGCGTCGCCGAGGCCAGCGCGGTGCTCGTTCGAGCAGAGGAGGCTTCGGCCGGCAACGCCGTGCACCTCGCGGACGTCGTCAGTCTGTGGCGTGAGCACCGTGACCTCGACCGCGCGCGCGCGACCCTCGACAAGGCCCTGGCCCTCGAACCCGACGACCCGCACCTGCACTACCGCCTGGCCGACCTGCAGCTGGCGCAGGAGGAGACCGAGGTCGCGCTCGAGACCCTGCACCACGTCCTGCACCTGACCGACGAGGGCAACCTGCGCCGCACGGCCGCCGAGCGCATCCTGCGCATCTTCTTGCGCAGCGAGCGCATGGAGGAGCTGATCGCCCTGGAGACCGCCGCGATCGAGGCGGACGCGACCGACCCGATCCCCCACGTGATCCTCGGCCGCGCTTACGTGGCGCTGCGCCAACCCGACCTCGCGGAGGAGCACTACACGGCGCTGCTGAAGCTCGAACCCGAACGTGAGGACGCGCGCGTCTCCCTCGCTCAGCTCGCCGAACAGCGCTCGGACTTCGCGGGCGCCCTGGCGCACTACGAGGCGTTGATGGAGGCGCGCCCCCAGGCGCGCCGGCGCTGGCTCGACCGTGTCGCGCGGGTGCACCTGGCGCGCTACGACCAGGACAAGGCCTTCGCGTGCTACCAGGAGATCCTCGCGGGCGCGCCGAACAACCCGGCCGCCTTCAAGGAGGTCGCGGCCAGCTACCAGCGCCTCGGCCTGATCGACGAGGCCGCCGACTGCCTGCGTCAGGCGGTGCGCCTCGAGCCCGAGGACCATCGCTCGCGCCTGCAGCTGGCGGACCTGTATCGTCAGCTCGGCGAGCTGCACAGCGCCGAGCGCGAGGTCCTCGCGGCCATGGAGTCCGACGACGAACGCGTCGTCGCCGACTCGCGCACCGCCTACTACGAGCTGCTCTCGGCAGCCGGCCGCGTGACCTCCGAGCTGAAGACGCTGCGCACGCGGGTCGAGGAGAACCCCTATGACGTCGAGGCGCCCCTCACCCTGGTCGACATCTACGTGCGCGAGTTCGAGTACGAGCTGGCGCTCGACGTGCTCGATCGACTGATCAGCTACCAGCCCGAGCAGGTCGAGCTGCTCGAGGAGCGCGGCCGCCTGCTCGGCTTGCTCGAGCGCTTCGACGAGGCGATCGAGGTCTACGAGAGCCTCTGGAAGATGAAGGGTGTCGACCGGGAGGATGTGGCCCTGTCGATCGCGGACGCAGCGCTGGAGGAAGGCGACCTGGAGAAGGCGGCCGAGGTGCTCTCGACCGTGTCCTCGGTCGGTCGCGTGGCGCGCCTGTACCGCAAGAAGGAGCGCTGGGACGAGGCGATCGACGTGCTCGAGCGCGGCATCTCCCGCTCGCCCGGGGATCGGCACCTGCTCTCCTCACTGGCCGACCTGCACCAGGCGCGCGGGGACGAGGACTCGGCGATCGCGGTCCTCGAGCGCTCGAACGAGCTGCTCGGCGACTCCTTCAGCCGCCTCGAGCAGCTCGGCCAGCTCTACAACACGGTCGGTCGCCGTGACGACGCCAGCGCGTGTGGTCAGCGCCTGTTCCTCCTGATCCGCGAGGTCGAGGATGAGGCAGAGGACCCCGACGCCGAGGAACGCGGCAAGCCGACCGCGCCCCAGCGGCGCACTCTGTCCTGGTGGAACGTCGGCCGGGTCAGCGACGTGCGCACCTACTTCCGCGGGCTGGGCCTGCTGGAGGAGTTCGCGGAAATCGGCGCCAGCGAAGTGCTGCTGCAGCCGACCAACCACAGCCTGTTCACGACGGTCCTCTCCGAGCTCTCCAACCTCGAGGGCGAGGGGGCGCGCGCCCTCGAGTTGATCAGCGCCGTGCGCGCGGCGACCCTCGATCGCGGTCGCATCCCCGAGGGTTACTCGCCCGGTTCCTGGGCGCGCTCGCTCGACAGCCAGCGCGTGAACCTCTACCGCCGGGACGTGCCCTTCGCGGACCAGCGCATCGCCACGTTGAGCGCGGCCCACGAGGACGGCTCCGCCAAACCGAACGACTACGAGGAGTGGGCGCGCATCCAGGACATGCTCACCCGTCCCGGGGAGAAGCTCGCAGCCCTCGCGAGCGGCGTCGCACGCTTCCCCGAGGACTCCTCCCTGCGCGCAGGCCTGGCGAGCACGCTCTACGGCGAGAAGCGCTATGGCGAGGCCCTGCCCCACTACGCCGAGCTGGTCCGGCTGACCGAGGCGAACGCGCCGGACCCGTCCGAGGAGCTGTTCAACCGCGAGTTCAACTTCCGGAGGAGCAAGTGGGACACCCTGCAGGCCTTCCCCCGCCACGTCCGGCGCAACATCTCGGAGGACGACCTGCGCGCGTTCTACGAGCTCACGCTGCGTCGACCGCTGAACCTGTCGTGGGGTCCTGGCACGCAGCAGTTTCCCGCTGCCGCGCACCTGGCCCACGCCCGCTGCCTGGGCAAGGCCGGGGACAAGGCCGGCGCGCGGGCGGTGCTCAGCGCGATGGCCGCAGAGGCGGACAACCGCGTCCTTGACCTGACCACGATCGCGGACGCCCTCGACACCCTCGACCTGTTCGACGACGCGCGCGCGATCTACGAGCGCCTGGCCGCCCGCGAGCGCGAGCTGTCGAACCACCCGGTCTTCGGCTTCAACCGGTCCTGGGCGAGGTCGTTCGACGCGCCGATGAGCCGCCTGGCGCGCATCCACGAGCGCCGCGGTGAGGCAGTGGAGGCGTACCACCTCCTGCGCACCTACGGGGACGCGGCGGCCGGTGAGCTGGCACTCACCAGCGGCGACGCCGTCGAGGTCGCGCGCGACCACTACGCGGCCGAGGTTGCGCGCTTGCAACCGGCGCTCGACGCGGACCCCAAGGCCGACAGCGACCCGTGGCGGGACGCCTGCGTACGCCTGGCCGAGGTGCAGCAGATCGCCAAGCGCTGGGACGACGCGCTGGCGATGTATCAGACCATCGCGCAGCGCAGGCCCAGCGACTTCCCGATCCTCGAGCAGATCGCGGCGCTGCACCTGCGCGCGGGCCGGATCGAAGAGACGATCGAGGTGCACCGCGCGATCATCGAGCGCAAGCGCGAGCTCAACCTGCGTCCGATGCGCGCCGAACGGCCGTCGGGCCGGATCCTGACCCCGATCGCGCCGCCGCGCCCGCCCGAGCGCAACTGGGCCTGGAGCAACCTGCGCAACAGCTACTACTCCCGCGGACCGCAGCCGAACTACCCCTACCGCGAGAACTACGTCGAGATCCTCAAGCACCTGCTCGACCGCGGCCGCGTCGAGGAGGCCACCGAGGTCATGCGCGACCTGGCGCGCACGGACGTGCAGACCTTTGCGTGGCTCGGCTACTCGCTCGCCGAGGTGATCGAGGCCTACCAGCTCGGCGCCGACGGCATCCCGATCCTGCGCCTGATCCACAGTCACAACCCCAGCTACGCGAGCATGACCGTGCAGTTCGCCCAGGCGTTGATCGCTGGGCAACGCTGGGACGAGGCGCGCCGGGTGCTGCTCAAGCTGCGTGACGGCAACGGCTCACGCACCTACGCGGGCACGCAGGCGCGCACGCTGCTCGAGACCCTCGACGCCCGCGAGGGCATCGACTCGCGCCAGAGCATCGAAGACCTGCTGGCCGAGGTCGAGGCCGACCCGCGGAGCAGCAAGGCGCGCCTGGAGTACGCGCGCCGTTTGCTCGACGAGCGACGCTTCGAGGAGGCCCTCGAGCACGCCCTCGTCGCGGAGGAGCTTGCTCCCCACAAGGACGAGGTCGAGCAGCTGGCCCTCGACCTCTTGCAGCTGAGCGACCGCACGGACGAGCTCGAACGACGGCTGCTCGAGGACCTGGACTCGGTCAGCGATGATCGATTGCGGCTCGAGAACGCCGCGCGCGTCGCCACGTGGATGTGGGACCGGGGTGAGGAGGCCGAGGCGGAGGCCCTCTTGCTGCGGGCGACCAACCGCTCCTCGCGGGGGTACCCCTACTACACGGCCGCCGGCTTCTTCCTGCAGAGGGGTGACCTGGACAAGGCGCTCGCGATCGTCACGACCGAGCTCGAGCGCACGCCCAAGCACCGCCAGGCCTCGATCAAGCGCAGCAAGTCCGCGATCGAGCGCGCCCTCGGGGACGTGCTGCCCCTGCTCGACGACGCCTGGGAGGACGGCTTCGAGAAGGCCGCGGCCGAGGGGGACAAGTCCGACGTCCTGCGCCAGCTCGCGACGCCGATGCGCGGCGATCCGCGCATCGCTACGCAGGGCGACGCCTGGATCGAGCGCTTCACCGCCACCCACGCGGGCCTGCGCGGTCAGCTGTACGCGGCCGCCGTCGCCCTCTGCGCCGGCGACCTCACAGGGGTCGAGGAACGGTTGGCCGTTCTGGCGGACCCGACCGGCGACACGCGCTTCCTCTACCCCCTGCTCGTCACCCTGGCGCGCACGCGGGAGGACCTCCCGAAAGCGCTCGCGATCCTCGAGGGCCTGTACGAACGCGGGGTCGGCTCGGAGAGCGCGCTGGTCCAGACGTCGGTCGGCCAGCTCTCGGAGCGCGGCGCCCTGCGCGCGGAGATCGGCAGCCTGCGCCTCGAGCTGGGCGACCGCGAGGGCGCCCTCGCCATCTGGGACGAGATGTACGACGAGGAGGAGGACACCGGCAAGCGCCGGCTGGCCGAGCTCTACCGCAAGCATGACTTGACCGCCGAGGCGGCCACGTACCTGCGCGCTTACCTCGACGAGGTCGGGGACCGCAACGAGGCCGACCT
>JAQBVH010000048.1 GCA_027623615.1 Planctomycetota bacterium
TGCTGTTCCCTCCCACCTGCAGCAGCGCCCGGAACCCCGAAGACCTGACCCTGGACTGCCCCCCGCCCCTTTCCCCAGGGCGAGGCTTGTGGTCTCGTTAGCGCCCTCCCCAAGGAAACTCCATGTCCCTCGACATCTTCGGCGCCGTCACCGGCCTCTTCGTCATCGTCTACGATGGGCAGCATGCCCTGCGTTTCACCCTGGGTCGTGCGCGCTCGGTCGTCGGGCCTGGCATCCACTTCAAGGTGCCCCTCCTGCAGACCTTCAAGGTAGAGGAGACCAAGCACACAACCCTCGACCTCGAGCCACAGGTCATCCAGCTCAGCGACAACCTGGTCTACGAGGTGGACTGCAAGGTCGTCTACCAGATCGTCAACCTGCGCAAGGCGCTGATCGAGGTCGACGACCTCGTCACGGGCCTCCAGAACCGGGTGGTGATCGCCGTGCAGCAGATCGTGTCCCGCAAGGACCGGAAGACCGTCACGGACGTCGAGGCGATGTGCGCCGAGATCCGCGAAGAGCTGCGCTCTGTCGAGGACCAGTGGGGCGTGCGCATCCTGCAGTTCGGATTCTCGAACATCGCACCCTCCCCCACCACCCTCGAGATCACCCAGCTCGAGCTGCTCGCGCACGAGAAGCAGTCGCTCTTCGACGAGCTGCGCGAGGGCGGCATGAGCGAGGAGGCGGCCGTAGCGCTCGTGTCCGGCGCGGTGGTCGCCGTGCATCCCGACGAGCCCATGCGGAGCGCGCGCCGCGCGAAGGTCGAGGACGCCGCGGTGATGGGCATCCTGTCCGAGGAGCTCGAGGAGCAACACACCGCCCACGGAATCGAGAAGCAGAAGAAGGAGGAGGACGAGCCCGCCGACAACTTCGATGAGGACGACCCCCAGGCCGGAGGCGATCCGCGGCTGTGAGACGCCGCCAGGACGAAGAGCCCACACCGGAGGAGAAGGAGCCGAAGCCAGGTTGGCGCCGGGTGCTCCAGCAGCTCCTGTTTCAGTTCCGCGACGAGCTCGTCCTGCTCGCCTTCGGCACGGCCTATGCGATCGCCCAGGCGATGGTGTTCCAGGTCAAGTCCGGCGAGACGGGGCTACGCTTCGACTTCGGACGCGCCAAGAAGGAGCTGGCGCCGGGAACCCACCCGATGATGCCCTTCGTGCAGCGCGCGCGAAAGATGCCGACGCGCTCGCGCACCCTCGACCTGCCGTTCCAACGGGTCGTCAACCTCGAGGGGCTCGTGATGCACGTGGACGCCAACGTGGTCTACCGCATCACCGACGTGCGCAAGGCGATGATCGAGATCGACCAGCTCGAGAAGGGCATGCTGCAAATGCTCGGGCTCGGGGTGCAGGAGGTCCTGCGCGCGACGCCGTACGAGGAGATCCAGCGCGCCACCGACCTCGATCGGCGCTTGGCGACGAACCTCGCCTTGCGCCTGGCGCCCTGGGGAGTCGAGATCGAACGCGCGGGCTTCCCCAGCATCAGCCCCTCGCCCCAGAGCCTGCGCATCACCCAGCTGCGCCACCGGGTGGAGGAGCGCTGCGGCGTCTGCGACAACCTGGTCAAGGCCGGCGTGCACGGCCGCCGCGCCCTGCCGCTGGTGGGGACGCGACAAGTGCCGCGGCGCAAGTTCTATCAGCTTCGGCTCCTCGATCAGCGTCGCCGCCGTGAACGCCATCTGGTCGCCCTGGCCAAGCGCGGTGGCTGGACCGGAGTCGAGATCAAACGGGCCAGCCTGTCGCTCCGAGCGCGCATGTCCGTGCGCGGCCGTTCCCGGGCGCGCAACCGGTTCTAGCCAACCGGTTCTGGCCAACCGGTTCTGGCCAACCGGTTCTGGCCAGCCGGTTCTGGCCAGCCGGTTCTGGCTCTAGCCAGCCGGGATCAGGTGTTGTCTTCGGAGGTCCCGCGGTCCGCGGTCGCGTCGCCGGCCGAGTCCGCAGAGGCGCACGCGCCGGAGCCGTGCTTGCCCTTGCCGCCCGCGCCGCCTTCCTTGGGGCCGCCCTCGCGACGGGCGATATCGCCCTCGGTCGAGCGCACACCGGCACCACCGCCGTGGCCGCCGGTCGTGGTCGGGCCCGAGTGACCGCCGGGCCCGCCGCCGGAGATGCCCTGACCGCCGAATGAACCGTTCTCCGCCTCGCAGTCGGTCCAGCCGTTGCCACCCTGACCACCGGTCTCGCCACCTACGCCGCCGAGGGCGATGCCCGTGCCGTTGCCGTCCATCTCAGTGGCCGCCCGGCCGCCATAGCCCTTCTCGGAGCCGGTGCCGCCGACGGACACCGCAATACAACCGTCGCCGCCGTGGGCTTCGGAGGTCGCGCCGTCCCTACCCGACGCCCCATCACCGCCGAGGGCGACGACCAGGGTGTTCACCATGGACTGGGTGCCGGCGAAGGTCGGCTGCGCCCACGTGCTGCTGTTGCCGCCGATCACGAGGGCCACCTCGAAGGTGATGCCGTCGCACTCGACCGAGTCGACGAAGCAGTCCTCCTGTCCTTGCTCCGCGGCGGTCTGGCAGGCCCGAATGGCCGCCTTGAGCGCGTCGGTCGCTGCGCGGATCTGATCCTTGTCGGTCACGCCCACCGAGAGCGGGCCGCCCGCCGTACGGGTGATGCCCAGGTCCTGGATGAAGCCGCAGACCGCGTCGCCTGCGCAGGGGATCTCGCCAATACCGGTCCCGAAGGACCAGGACGAGCTCGAGCCGAAGAGACCTTCGCCCGGCACGAACGCCGTCATCTCGAACTCGAGCACGGTCGAGGCGTCGATCGGCCCGAGGGTGGAGGTCGTGATCACGACCTCGCTCTTCCAGTCGACCAGGCCCGATTCGAGCGGAACCTCCCCGATGAGCTTCTCGAGGAAGACGGCAGACGGGGTCACGTCCGTGCCGTCCTTGATGATCTTGACCGTGCGCACGACGCCTATTGCGGGGACGCCATAGGACGACAGGAACACATGCAGTTCGCTCGGGAGCGACGTGACCGGCAGGCGCCGGGGCGCGAGCCCCACCTGCGCATGCCCCAGCACTCGGATCCCCGAGCGCGACTCGATCGTGCCGCCGGCGGCCACGCCCGATTCGGCGTTGACCTCGAGGACCTGGTCATTGGTCAGGGTCAGGTTGCTGAGGTCGAGCTGCGCCGTCGCGCCGAAGCTCTCCAACCACCCGTCGTTGTTGATGTCCACGCGGGTCTCGTCCACCCAGGTCCAGCCCACCGTCGAAGTCACATTGACCCCTCCCTGGTAGATCGTGAGCTCGGGATAGTCGTTCTCGATGTTCCGGCCGCCGATGTAGAAGTCGGCCTGCCCGTCCGAGACATAAGCAAAATCGGGAGGAAGGACTGTCAGGGACGGTTGCTGAGCAAGACCTGCTCCAGCGAGGAGCACCAAACAAAGAGGTCGGATCATGATGACGAATTGGCCATCGGTGGACTCCGTTCGGGACTCGAGCGGGCCGCCGATTTCGGGATGGCCGGACTACGACTTATTAAACGCGAATTCTCCCTGCGCGCGCGTAGCGATCCCGGGGATCAGGTGTCGAGCGGGCGAACCCGGGGCATCCACGGGCTGAGCCGCGCCCGCATGACCTCGATCGCCTCGGGGTTCGAGTCGACGAGCACCGCGTGGCGCCCCGCGCGCGCGGCTGCCTCACCGGTCGTGCCGCTCCCCGCGAACACGTCGAGCACACGTTCGCCGGGGTTCGAGTGCACGCCCACGAGCCTGGACAGGATCGCGAGCGGCTTCTGGGTCGGGTAGCCGGTCCGCTCCTTGCTGGCAGGCGGCACGATCGTCTGCCACCACACATCGGTCGGGGTCTTGCCACGCTCTGCCTTCTCCAGGCCGACGAGCTTGGGCGCCATGTACGGGATGCGGTCGATGTCGTCGTAGCGGAACGTGTAGTCCTTGGGGTGTTTGGAGTACCAAAGGAGCACGTCGTGCTTGCGTGACCAGCGGCTCCGCGAGCGTGCGCCGTAGTCGTAGGACCAGACGATTTCATTTTGAAAACAGTCCCGTCCGAACAGGTGGTCGAGGAAGACCTTGGCGTAGTGCGACTCCCGCGGATCCAGGTGCAACACCAGGCTGCCGGTCGGGGTCAACACCCGGTGCAGCTCTTCGAGCCGGGGACCGAGGAACCCAAGGTAGTCGTCGAACGCGTCGGCGTAGGTGCGCAGCGGCCCCTCGACGCTCGTCCGGTAGGAGTGACCCCCAAAACCCTGCCGGTGCCCGTCGCTGTCCCGCACGGTGCGCAGGGTCTGATGCCGCTGGGTCTTCCCCGTGTTGAAGGGCGGGTCGAGGTAGGCAAACTCGAAGGAGGCGTCGGGTTGGGCCTCGAGGAATTCGAGGTTGTCCCCCGCATGAATCGTGACCGAGACGTCACCCATCGCCGCCCTCCCGCATCCGGCCCGCGAGCTCCGGGGGCTGCCAGTCGCTCTCGGTCACGGGCGGGATCGCGTCCCAGTGCTTCCACTCCCCTACCCGCTCGTCGTCCAGGAAGTGGCCGCGGGAGCGCAGGGCCCCGCCCTCGTGGCGGAGGGTCCAGACGCCCTCGCGCTTGCCTTCGACGTAGGCCCCCTGCTGCCGCAGCGCACCATCGGGGAACCAGAAGGTCCAAGGCCCCTGGCGCACCCCGTTTCGGGCCATCCCCAGGGCACTCAGGCGACCCGAGGGGTGGAAGAACTTCATCGCGCTGGGCGTCCCCGTGAAGGTGTACTCCGAGCGCAGGGCGCCGTCGGGGTACCAGGTGGTCCATTCGCCCTCCGGTTCGCCCAGGCGGAAGTCGCGCCGGGAACGCGGCGCACCGTCGGGATAGAAGCGGCGTTCCTGACCGTCCTTGATCACGCGTCCGTCCGGGTAGCGGAGCACGGCCCACGTGGCGACGACCTCACCGGTCTGCGGGTCGGTCGAACGACGCAGGGCATGCACGGGATCCTCCTCGGGGTCGATGTCGGGCGTCGGGAGGTAGAAGTCGTCGGAGTCGAGGTGCCCTGCGCAGCCGACCAGCCCCAGCAGCGCCGTCGCCATGACGGGAATCCACGCCACGCACGGAGCCCGGTCGTGGGACCGGGAGGGTGCGCTCGCTAGCTTCGGGGTCATGGGACGCTTCGCTTGGGTTCTCGACACGGTCGCGCGGGTCGCTGCAGGTTGCCTCGGACTGTTCACCGCTCTCAACATCCTCGGCGCGATTCGGTTCGGGGTCGACGCGAATCTTTGGTGGGTCGACCTGCGCTGGCTTCCGAGCAGGTTGCGCTTGGCCCTGTTCGCGGGGCTGGCCTTGGCGCTGGTGCAGCTTGCCCTCAGACCACCGAGCGCTGGGCTACGACGACGCGCGACGGGCCTGCTCGTCGCCGGGTTCGGGGCCGCCTGCCTCCTGGACGCCGCCACCCTGCTCCTGCTGCGCGCGCAGGGACGCGTCGCCGGGCCATGGTTTCCGCTCTCCTTCGCGACCGCGGCGATCCTCGCCCTGATCCTGGCTGGACTCCTTCGTTCCAAGACGCCCGTCCGGGCTCCACGCTGGGGTCGACCCCTCGCCGCGGGAGCAACCCTCGCCCTGCTGACCGTGGCGTTCCCACTCGGACAGATGACCCTCTTTGGCCGCTCGGACTACCGCCGGCCGGCCGATGCCGTCGTCGTCTTCGGTTCGAGGGTCTACTCCGACGGCCGCCCCTCCGATGCCCTGGCGGACCGCATGCGCACCGCGGTCGAGCTGGTCCAGGGGGGCTGGGCCCCGATCCTGATCGTCTCGGGCGGCCCCGGGGACGGCCCGTTCCACGAGACCGAGGCCATGCGTGCCTTCGCCGAGGCCTCCGGCGTCCCCCCCGGGGCGATTCGCGAGGATCGCAGTGGCTGGAGCACCCAGGACGCGGTAGAGGCCACGGTGGCCCTGATGCGGGAGGAGGGCCTGGAGCGCCTCCTGGCGGTCAGCCACGCCTACCACCTGCCCCGAGTCGAGCTCTGCTACCACTGGGCTGGGGTGGACGCGGCCACGGTCCCAGCCCGGGAGTCCTACAGGCTGACGGCGATGCCCAGGTACATGGCCCGGGAGGTGGCCGCGTTCTGGGTCTACTGGGGCAGGGGGGTCCTTGGCGTTTGAACTCCGCATATCCGCCCGGGAATGGACATCCTTGCAAGGCAAGCAGCCGAAGATGACGTCAGACTAGGTCGGCTGCGCACTTCCCCGCGCGCCTCATCCTCATCCCGAATACGCCATGAGCACAAAACTCCACCTCGCCCTCGGGGTCCTGGCCTTTGGCCTGGCCGCCCCGGCCGTGGGCTCCCAACTCGACGACGCGCCCGCGATCGTCGACGACGTCCCCGTCAAGAAGGTCAAGAAGGAAACGGACAAGAAGCAGAGCACCGTGACCGTCTGGGTCATGGAAGCCAAGGCCGCAGGCTGAAGCTCGGGTCCCGCGGCCCGTGCGGCCATGGATACGATCGAGAACGTCGACAAGCTGTTCCAGAGCGGCACCCGCTTCACGTTCACCATGTTGGACGACGAGAAGCCGGACGAGGATGACATCAAGGCGGCGCTGAAGAGCAAGAAGGTGGCGTTCGTCTCCCTCACCAAGGAGACCCGCACCCGCGCGACCGTGGCGTACTCGATCGAGTGCCCCGGCTTCACATGAGCCACCACGTGCAACAAGGCCCGTGAGGCCTTGATGGAACTCGACGGCGTGGCTGACGCGTTCCCCGGCACGAGGACCATCGTGCACATGAAAGCCGACGCCGAGCTCGACGAGGAGGCCTTCCTGGCCGCTCTCAGGAAAGCCGGCGGCAAGAAGCTGAAGCTCAAGGGCAAGGTCGCCAAGAGCGACGCGCTGCTCTAGCGGTCTGACGGCTCGCTTCGAGGAGCCTCCTCTGCATTCGTGCTGAGGAGGCTCCTCGCGTTCCAACGATCCTCTCTCGGATTCGTAGACGATTCCATGCAAGGCCGACCCGAGCCGGGGACATCGGAGGGGCACGCCCCCGTGACCGCACCCCACGCGAGCCCACGACTCACTCACGACGCTTTCGCGGAACGCTTCGAAGGCGCCGCGCGCGTGCTGTGGACTATCGCTGCCGCAGTTCTCGGTCATCGGGCCCAGGTGGAGGACGTGATCCAAGAAGCGGCCATCGTCGGCCTCGAGAAGCTCGACCAGTTCGACCCCAACACGCACTTCGAGGCATGGATGGGGCGCATCGTGCGCTTCGTCGCCCTGAACCACCTGCGGCGCGAAGCGCGGCGCAGGACGAGCCAGCCCGAGCTGCTCGAGAGCGTGCCCGCGGTCGAGCCCCTCGACCATGACCTCGACGACACCCTGCAGGCCGCCCTCCCCGGGCTACGTCCGGTCGTCCGCGCGTGCCTCCTGCTCAAGGTCGTCGAGGAGCTCGAGTACCGGGAGATCGCGCAGGTGCTCGAGATCCCCGAGGGCACCGCGATGAGCCATGTGCACCGCGCCCGCCACGCCCTGCAGAGTCAACTGTCCCAGGAGGTGATGGGATGACCGCCTACGATTCGAACCAGGACCTGGACGCGCGGTTGCGCGAGGCCTTCCTGCCGCCGGACGATGTGGCCGCGGTCGCCCGTGACGCCGCCGCGCGCGCAATCGCGCATCGCGAGGTGCGCCCGCGCGGGTTCGCCGCCATGCCGCCGTGGGCCCGCGGAATCCTCGCGACGGCCGCGCTGTTCCTCATGGGCTTCTCGCCCCTGTGGGCCCCCGAAGGAGAGCCCTTGCCCCTCTGGACCGACGACACCGACGACCAGGTCGCCTCCGTCGACGACCCGTACCGCTGGGAGCGCTGCTCCGACTCACGCCTCGACGCGATCGCCCGCGAGCTGTTCCCGATCGACCTCGTTGGCTGCTCCGACCTCGGGCCGCTGCCCTTCGAGCAGCTCCGGCCCGCCCAACCGATGGTGTGCCAGGTCGCGTCGGAGGACGCGACCTGGCGTCCGCTGCCCGGGATCGACGGCCTCGCCTGGCTGAGCGAACCGCTGCTGCGCCTCGGCACCCCCAGGCCCACCGACGACGGCGGCTACCAACTCATGGCCGAACACGGCGGTCAGCGCGCCGTGCTCCTGATCCACCCGCGGGCAGCGGCTCCCAGCTTCGGCGCTGGCGCCGATGGGCGCCTGCGCATCCACCGCAAGGAGGTCGCGGGCTACGTGGTGCATGAGCTTGGTGCTTCCACCGAGCCGTTCTTTCTCGCGCGCATCGACCAGGAGCAGTAGCAGACCTGGCAGGCCCCGAACGGGTAACCTGCCTGGCCTCGCCTGCCATGGAAGCCCCGGAACGAGACGACGCGCCGCCCCGGCCCCCTCCCCAGAAGGCCGGCATCCCGGATGCCCCCGAGGGTTCGCCGCCCATGCGCGACGAGGCCGAGGATGCCGGCGTCCCGCCCCTCGGCGCGGCGCTGCCGGAAGCGGACTTCTGGTCGGCCCTCTACACGCGCCGCTCGATCCGCAAGTTCAAGCCCGACCCGGTCCCGCGCGAGCTGATCGACCAGGTCATGCACGCGGGCATCTGGGCCCCTAGCTCCTGCAACTACCAGATGTGGGACCTGGTCGCGGTCGACGACCCCGAGCTCAACGCGCAGCTCGCGCAGCTGTCGCTGCAGATGGCCAACGCGCCGGTGAACCTGATCGTCAGCTACGGCCGCGACTTCAGCGAGGAGAACTACGCCAACATCCAGTCCGCCAGCGCGCTGATCCAGAACATGAGCCTCGCCGCGCAGGTGCTCGGCCTCGGCACGTTCTGGATCACCCAGACCGGAGACTCCGAGAAGGTGCGCGAGCTGGTCGGCCTGCCCCGCGACCGGATGGTGATCGCCGTGCTCGCCCTCGGCTGGCCGAAGGTCATGCCCAAGCAGGGGCCCAAGCGCCGACCCCTGTCCCAGGTCACCCACTACAACTACTACGCGGGCAAGCCGATCCCCTCCTCGGTCGACCCCGAGGACTGGGACCCGGAGCTGCTCGCGACCTACCAGCGCGCGCGCGTGCTCAACGGGCTGCGCCACAACAAGCCGCGCGCCTGGGAGGTGCGTGCCCTGGTGACGGCCCTCGATGCCCTCGTGCCGGACGGCAAGCAGAGGCCCGAGGACCCGGCCAGCGCACCGCGCTGGCTCGACGTCTTGCCGTGCACGGGGATCGTCACCGACAAGCTCTCGATCGAGCGCCGCGGCTTCGCCTTCGACGTCGTCGAGCGCAGCTCGGAGGTCGCCCAGTGGGTGTCCACGCGTACACGCCCGAAGGCGGGAGTGCGGGGCTGGCCCACGAGCAGCGGACTGCCGGCGCCGGACGAGGGCGTCTATGACGTGGTCTCGTGCATCTTCCGGCTCGAAGACCTGCGCGCCGCCGAGCGCGTCGAGTTGATGGCCGCCATGACCCGCTGGGTGAAGCCGGGCGGCCGGGTCCTGATCGGCTTCGTCAGTGCCAGCTCGTTCCACGACCGGACCGAGAAGCTGCGCGCGCGTCGGGGCGGACCGAAGGGTGTGGAGTACGTGCTCTCGCCCGACCCGAACATCGGTCCGTTCCAGGCGCTCCGCTCCGCCGAGGTCGTGGGCCTCGCGCAGGCCGCCGGGCTCACCCTCGAGAACGGTCTGGGTCTCCAGGCCGCGCCGCAGCCCGAGGAGATCGACTTCCGCACGCGCAACTTCTCCGCGCGCACGAAGAAGATCGTGAATGGCGTCAGCAAGCTCCTCGGAGCGATTGAGCGCTTGCCGGGCGCGCAGAATCGCCGCGGGCGGTTCCAGTTCCGCGTGTTCCGACGCCCGGGCTGACCGTCACCTGCGTGCGAAGAGCGCGTGCTCCTCGCGCCAGCTGCGTGCCGGGATCGATCGCGTCGCTGCCCCGTGCGTCACGAGGGTGAACGCGTCGCCCAGGGCGCTCTCGAACTCGCTCCGTCCGTAGCCGAACGGCGGACCGCCGGTCGGTTCGGGCTTGCCTACGGGGAAGATCAACGCCGCGAGCTTCCCGTTCGGCGCGACCACCCTCCGCGCGAGCTCACCGTAGCGAGGGCGCAGGCTCGGGTCGATCGCGCAGAAGAACGTGTGCTCCCAGAGGAGGTCGTAGGGGCGCGCGGGCGTGTGGGACAGGGCGTCCTCCGCGAGGTAGCGACTCCCCGTCGCCTCGAGCTCGGCGGCCAGGCCCGCGACCTCGGGGACGAAGTCGATCGCGGTGACCCTCCAGCCAGCGCGGGCCAGGGCCAGGGCGTCGTGCCCGCGCCCACAACCGGGAACGAGTGCGGCTGCGCTCGGGGAGGGTGGCGCCAGCGCACCCTCCTCGATCAAGCGCATGAGCTCAGGGTGAGGCGCGCCGTGGTCCCAGGGGGTGTTCCCGGCCTGATAGCGGGCCGACCAGTCCGCGGGCTCGAGAGTCATCGCGGGAGTGTAGGGTTTGGCACGGCCCGTGCATGGAGCGGTGACACCCCGCCCACGACCGCCCGAAAGTCTCCGATGAGAACGCTCGCCCTCCTGCCGCTCGTCTGCCTCCCCGCTCTCAGCCAGGAGGTGCTGTACAAGCGCAAGGGCTCGACGCCCTTCGGCTACTTCGGCATGACCGTCGTCACGCTTGGGGACGTGGATCAGGACGGCAGCGAGGACTGGGCGGCCGGCGACGGAGGACGGGAGCCCTTCTGGTTCCAGGACGGCAGGGTCCACGTCTACTCGG